>NZ_CANNDN010000004.1 GCF_947503465.1 uncultured Tateyamaria sp.
ATCCGGCCGGTCACAACGGTGCCGCGGCCCGAGATCGAGAACACGTCTTCCACAGGCATCAGGAAGGGCTGATCCACCGCGCGCTCGGGCGTCGGGATGTACTCGTCCACGGCCGCCATCAGTTCACGGATCTTGTCTTCGCCGATGTTGGCGTCACGGCCTTCCATCGCCGCCAGGGCAGAGCCTGCGATGATGGGCGTGTCGTCGCCGGGGTATTCATAGGTGTCCAGCAGTTCGCGGACTTCCATTTCCACCAGTTCCAGCAGTTCCTCGTCGTCGACCTGGTCGACCTTGTTCATGAACACGACGATCTTGGGGATGCCCACCTGGCGGCCCAGCAGGATGTGCTCGCGCGTTTGCGGCATGGGGCCGTCCGCGGCGTTCACAACCAGGATCGCGCCGTCCATCTGGGCGGCACCGGTGATCATGTTCTTGACGTAGTCGGCGTGGCCGGGGCAGTCGACGTGGGCGTAGTGACGTGCGTCCGTCTCGTATTCCACGTGCGCGGTCGAGATCGTGATCCCGCGGGCTTTTTCCTCGGGCGCGCCGTCAATCTGGTCATATGCCTGGAAATCACCGAAATACTTCGTGATCGCCGCCGTCAGCGTCGTCTTGCCGTGGTCAACGTGGCCAATCGTGCCAATGTTAACGTGCGGCTTCGTACGTTCAAACTTTTCCTTTGCCATCTTGTCAGACGCCCTTTGTTCAATTGTGGGGACGTGCCCCGTGGTTCACTCCGCGCGGCATGTATTGCGATTGAACAGGAAAATCAAGCGGCCTCAGACCTCGGGGGCGGGTCTGCGGATGGCAAGGGTCACGGCGGCGGCAAAGCCCTGTACCGTCTGGTCGTAATCGCGTTCGGGCGAGGGGCTGGTTGCCACGCCGATGACGCCGGGCAGACGCAGGAATTCAGATGTGCCGCGCACCTGTTCGGGTCCGAACAGGACCGCGCCGGTGCTGGCGTCCGTCACGACCACTTCGGCTTCGATCGCGCTGGGGCCACCAAAGGCGAAGGCCGAGGCCGGAGAGGTCAACCGGACCGTGCCGAGGCGCACATCGATATTGGCGTTGGACGGCCCGCCGCTGCCCATTCGGCGTCCCAGGGCGCGCCCGATGTCACTGGCGATCTGAGCGGCCGAGATGTCGAGGTTCCGCCCTTCGATCCCGGTGAAGGCGGACGTGTCCACACGAACGACATTGGCCACGATGTCGGCGGGGCTGACGCGCGACTGGCTTTGCGGGGTGCCGTCCATGCAGGCGGCAAGCGCCGCGCAGCAGATCAGCCAGAGCGCGATGCGAAGGGTCTGTGTCATTGCTGCGCTCCTCCCAGTGCCACCTGACCTGTTACCCTTGTGTCGGGCTGTCCGTATTCTCGATTTGTGCGCTTTGCCCGGGCACGGGCGCGGTGTCGGGGTCCGCCGGGGCCGCCGTGCTGTCGGGGGTGAACCAGCCCTGTTCGGATTGCTGCCGCACAAGGTAGCGTTCGACCGCCTTGGCCGCGTTCTGGCTGAGTTCCTTGAGCTGCTCTTCGGCTGTCATGGTGTAGCCGGTGCCGATGATCGGCGCGGTGCCAAAGGTTTCGAGCACGGTGATCTGTTCGGGTTCGTCATTGAGCTTGCCGCCCGCCGCATCATCCCAGACGGTGACATTCAGGATCAGCGCCGATTTGGGCGCCAGCACCAGGGGAATACCCGGCTGCGCCAGGACATAGCCTTCGACCGAGATGCCGAAATGGTAGCGGCTGTCGCCCGTGTAGCGCCCGAACCGTTCTGCCATGGCCGCCTTGACGGCATTGGACAGCTGTTCCTCGCTTGCGGGACGGCTGAGCGGTCCGCGCTGCGCCTTGTCGGCGATCACGATGTTATGTTCGAGCCGAAAGTCGCCCAGGGGCACAGGTGCCTCATCCAGGTCCCGGCTGGCGGCACAGGCCGACAGCCCAACCAGCATCAAAAGGCCAAACACCCAACGCATCATGCCCGCAGTCTCCCCGTTTATTGTGGGCTATCCGATAGCGCAGGTGCGACGATGGCGCAATTGCCCGCGACCACTGCCGCCATATAACGTTACGGTGTGATGGAGGGGAGACATGCCTGACACCGCACGACCTGCGCCCACACCTGTCCGCGTTCCGCTTGTGACCGAGACCATCGGCATGTGGCAGAGCCTGCGCACCATGCGGCGCAATGTGCTGGCCGTGATCCCGGAGGCGGCGACGCGCCTGCCCATCGTGTCCGGCAAGACGGGCAAGCGCTGGCACATGGTGATGGACCCCGGCGCCCTGCGGCAGATGCTGCTGGATCGGTTGGACGACTATCCCAAGTCGGTTGTGACCAAGGCGCTGTTGCGCCCTGCCGTGGGCGAGTCGATCTTTATTGCCGAAGGGGCGGACTGGCGCTGGCAGCGCCGCACCGCAGCCCCGGTGTTCACCCATCGCAACATGATGAACCTGTCCCCGATCATGACCCGGGCGGCGGAACGGTGCGCGGATCGGATCGGGGCGGCGGGGCCGCGGGCCGTGAACCTGCTGGACGAGATGGTGACCACCACATTCGACGTGATCACAGATGTCACCTTTTCCAGCGGCGATGCCTTTGACCGCAGCGCCGTGCACCGCGCCATTGACGACTATATCGCGGAAGCGGGCAAGATATCGCTGTTCGACATTCTTGGCGCCCCGGATTGGGTGCCGCGCCCCGGCCGGATGGTGTCGGGCAAGGCCATGCGCGACACCAAGGCGCTGGCCGACCGCGCGATCGAGGCCCGCGCCGCGCAGCCGCAGACAGACATGCCCGACCTGCTGGACCTTTTGATGGCGGGCGCAGACCCCGAATCCGGGCGCAAGATGACCACCGCCGAGCTGCGCGACAACCTGTTGACCTTTATCGTGGCGGGCCATGAAACCACCGCCCTTACCCTTGCCTGGTCCATGTATCTGGTGGCCTTTGATGCGGATGTGCAGGACCGCGCCCGGGCCGAGGCGCAATCCGTGCTGCAAGGGCGGGCCGCGACGGGTGATGACGTGGAACATCTGCCCTTTATCCGCCAGATCATTGACGAGGCCCTGCGCCTGTACCCCCCGGCGGGCATCGTGTCGCGCACGGCGATGGCCCACGACACGCTCTGCGGCACTGCCATCAGACCGGGCGACACCTGCATGATCCCGATCTATGCGCTGCACCGGTCCAAGCTGTTGTGGGACGATCCGGACAGCTTTGTTCCGGATCGGTTTGCGGACCGCAAATCCATTGACCGCTATGCCTATCTGCCCTTTGGCGACGGGCCGCGCATCTGCATCGGCGCGTCCTTTGCCCTGCAAGAGGCCGTCATCATCCTTGCCACTGTGCTGAGCCGCTTCCGGTTCGCGCCGGTGCCCGGGAAGGTGCCCGATCCGGTGATGATCCTGACCTTGCGGCCCGAAGGGGGCGTATGGCTGAACGCGACGCCCGCCTAGCCTGCGCAGATGGCCCGCAGATCGGCCCATTGATCCGCTGACAGGCTGGGCGTCGTCGGGCCCTGGCCCCTGGCAAAGTCGCGCGCCGCGTCCGCGCGCGCCTCGGTCTCGGGGTGACTGGACAGGTACACGGGCAGGTCGGGCATCCGGCGCTCGATCTCTTCGAGACTGTCAAAGAAGGTGCCCAACGCCCCGGCATCCACGCCCGCGCGGTCCAGCATCCGAAGCGCATACTGGTCGGCCTCGCCCTCGGCCTCGCGCGTGTAGGCGGCGTTCAGCGTGTATTCGGCCATGACGACCACCGCAGCCCCGCCTGCGAAATCCCCCAGCACAAGGGACAACAGACCGGCAGAGCCCGCGGCCCGCAGCGCGCCCCGCGTGGGATCGCGCGATTCGACATGCCCGATTTCATGGGCCAGCACGGCGGCCACCTCGTCCGGCGACTGCGCCTGGTCGATCAACCCGCGCATCAGCACGATCTGGCCGCCCATCGTGGCAAAGGCATTGACCATCTTGTGGTTGAAGACCGTCACCGTCAGATCGTATTCGACAGCCGTATGTGCCGTAAGTTGTGCCGTCATGGCGTCAAGCGCCGCCTGCCCTGCGGGTGCGTCACAGACCAGATCGCCGGACGCGTCGGCCCCCAGGAACCGTTCAATCTGGGCCACCATCCGCTCGCCCGCCGCGATTTCGCGGTCGATGGGGATCAATGCCGCCATGACATTGGCCAGCGCCGGCAGGATGACAAACACCATGAGGCCCACGGCAGCGACCGCGCCGCCCACCCACGTCATCACCTTGCGCCCGGTGCCCGCGGCCATGTCCCTGCGCCCGAGGTTCGGGCAGGCCACGCGCAGCGCGGCCACCATGTCCGGATCGTTGATGACAAGGCGTGCCGTCCGGATCAGGCGCCCGTCCAGCGACGCCTCTGCCGCCAGGCCCAGCGACATTTGCCCCCGGCGCGCGTGATCGTCCTGTGCCCGGATCGCGTCCAGCGGCCAATACTGGGCCCCCATCGGCAGGTCGGGATGCGTCAGGCGCAGCGTTTGCGCGGCCTTGTCCAATGACAGATCCACATACAGCCGCTGGCCCGTCTCTCCGTCAAAGAAGCGGCCGCGCGGTCCTGTCACAGCGCACCACCCACGTCGAGCGCATCGGCAAAGCCTTCGGCATCTGCCCCGGTATCTGCGGCGCGTTGACGGATGGCATCCAGGTGTTCGGCTTCGAAGACCGTGACATTCTCGACCGCGTGTTCAATGACGGGCTGGGTGATCAGGATCATGCTCAGCGCCCCGGCGACCAGGAATGCGCCGCCATACAGCAGCGCAATCGCGACAAACAGAAGCGGGCTGGCCGTGCCGGTCATAATCGCTTCGCCCGAGGCCGCAAAGAGGCCACCAATCACGCCAAAGACGGCCCCCATCACCAGACCGATGACGACGGACCCGATCAGAAAGATGCCGACGAGCGTCGGTGTGCGCAGCTGTGCGCGGAACCTGATCTGCCCATCCAGCACCTTCTGACCCGTCAGGTAGTTGAAGGCGAACACCCGGTAGGACAGCAAACCCACAAGGAACCAGATGTACCCCACGACGGCGAGGATGCCGCCCAGCACGGCAAAACCCGCCTGGTCCGTTGACGCCCCGAATACGAAGGCACCGATGGCAACGACAAAAAGTCCAAGCGATATGAAGACATGTTTCATCCCGGCATAGAGCGCCTGCCAGCGGCCATGCTGTTCGAACGGCGCGTCACCGAACCATGTGCGATCCGCCATGTACTTTTCGAGCCGGTATGTCCCGAGCGGCGCAAGCATGCCCACCGTGATGATGGTCAGCAGGTAGTAGCCCATGGCCCGGAACGCATAGCCCCAGGCCCCTTTATCCATCCCGAACCGGATGCCCCGCCAGCGGGTGCGCGCCAGCTTGTAACGCCGCGCGCGATACTGCGCGAACAGCATCAGGGGCACGATGGACAGCACGGACAGGTTGATGGCCACGCTTTGTGCCGCGAATGCAGCGGGCGAGTCGCTGTCCGGAACGATGCTGAGCCCCACGAAGGTCAGCAGGATCTGAACCAGGCCCAGATAGAGGGCAAGGATGACGATGGCGACAAGGAAGCCCAGGAACTTCTCCAGCCCGGTGCCGGTGTATTCAAAGCTGTCGTCATCCGCGCTGGCCGCCGACCACACATAGGTGCGCAACCGGGTCTTGGCCCAGAACCGGTAAATGCCCAGCGTCACCAATGTCAGAAGGGCCGTGACCATGTAGAGGCGGAAAAGCGGCCCGCCGGTGCCAAAATACTTGCCCTGGATCTGCTTACTCATTGCCGCACCGCCATGTCTTGTTCAGGCAGGATCACGCTGCCCACAGGTTGAAACCAATTCATACCGTCAGGTGAAGGTGTTGTCCCGCGGGAAACCGCGCGGTGCCATCCGCCCTGTCCCGGCCCGTTTGCCGCGCCATTCGTCCAGATCGGTCTCGGTCCGCGTGCGGCCCGCCGGGTCAAGCCAGCTGAGCCCTTCGGCCAGAGTGAAGGTGGTCGCATCGCTCAGGCCCCCGTCCTTGTACTTTTGCAGACGCACGCCCTTGCCCCGCGCCATCTCGGGCAGGTCGTCCAGCCCGAAGACCAGCACCTTGCGGTTCTCGCCCACGACGGCGACGCTGTCGCCGGTGGCCGGCTTGCAGACCGCAATCCTTACATCGCCGCGCACGTTCAGCACCTGTTTGCCGGTGCGGGTCTGGGCGATGACTTCGTCCTCGGGCACGATGAACCCGTCCCCTGCGCTGGAGGCGACCAGCAGCTTGCGCCCCGGTTTGTGGGTCATGAGGCTGTGTATCTGCACCTCGTTCGGCAGATCGATCATCAGGCGCAACGGTTCGCCCATGCCCCGCCCGCCAGGCAGGTTCGATGCGGAGACGGTGTAGAAGCGCCCGTTCGATCCCACCACGATCAACCGGTCGGTCGTTTCCGCATGGAAGATAAAGCGCGGCCCGTCGCCATCCTTGAACTTCAGCTCGCGGGTAAGGTCGATATGGCCGGTCATCGCCCTGATCCAGCCCATCTGGCTGCACACCACGGTGATCGGTTCGCGGTCGATCATCGCCTCAAGCGGCACCTCTTCGACCGCGCCCGCCACGGCAAAGGTGGTGCGCCGTGCGCCGCCGTCATAGTCCTTGCCGAACTTCTTTTTCGCCTCGCGCATCTGGTCGGCGATGGCCTGCCATTGCAGGTCTTCGCTTTCCAGCAGGTCTTCGAGGGACGCGCGTTCTTCCATCAGTTCGGATTGCTCGCGCAGCAGTTCCATCTCTTCCAGGCGGCGCAAGCTGCGCAGGCGCATGTTCAGGATGGCTTCGACCTGCACTTCGCTCAGTTCGCCCTCGCCCGGTGGGGGCGAGACATAATCCGCCTCGGTCATGGCGCGCGGATGATCCTTGCCCCAATCCTCGCGCATCAGCGCTGCCTTGGGGTCATCATCATAGCGGATAATGTCGATCACGCGGTCCAGGTTGAGGAAGGCGACAATCAGCCCCTCAAGCACCTCGAGCCGGTGGTCGATCTTTTCCATCCGGTGCTGGCTGCGTCGGATCAGCACCTCGCGCCGGAAATCAAGGAAGGCGCGCAGCACTTCCTTCATCGAACAGACCTTGGGCGTGACCCCGTCGATCAGCACGTTCATGTTCAGGCTGAACCGCACCTCAAGGTCCGAGTTGCGATAGAGCATGCCCATCAGCACGTCCGGGTCCACATTCTTGGAGCGCGGCTCAAGGATCAGGCGGATGTCGTCGGCGGATTCGTCCCGGACATCGCCAAGGATCGGCACCTTCTTGGTCTGGATGACCTCGGCCAGCTTTTCGATCAGCTTGGATTTCTGGACCTGATAGGGGATCTCGGTGACAACGATCTGCCACTGGCCCCGGCCCAGATCCTCGACCTCGTAACGGCAGCGCAGGCGGAAGCCGCCCTTGCCGGTGCGGTAGGCTGTCGCGATGGCCTCGGGCGGCTCGACAATAATGCCACCCGTGGGGAAATCGGGGCCGGGCACGTAATTCAGCAGCGTGTCATCGCGCGCATCGGGCGTTTTGATCAGATGCAGGCAGGCGTCGCACAGTTCCGATATGTTGTGCGGCGGGATGTTGGTGGCCATGCCCACCGCGATGCCGGAGGACCCGTTGGCCAGCAGGTTCGGGAACTGCGCGGGCAGCACAACCGGTTCGGTCAGCGTGCCGTCGTAGTTTTCGCGGAAATCGACGGCGTTTTCGTTCAGCCCCTCAAGCAGCGCCTCGGCCACGGCAGTCATCCGTGCCTCTGTATAGCGGCTTGCCGCCGGGTTATCGCCGTCGATATTGCCAAAGTTCCCCTGTCCGTCGACCAGCGGGTAGCGGACGTTGAAATCCTGCGCGAGACGGGCCATCGCATCGTAGATCGCAGCGTCGCCATGGGGGTGATAGTTGCCCATCACGTCGCCCGAAATCTTGGCCGACTTGCGGAATCCGCCCGTCGAGGACAGGCGCAATTCCCGCATTGCGAACAGAATCCGGCGGTGCACCGGCTTCAGACCGTCACGCGCATCCGGCAGCGCCCGGTGCATGATCGTGGACAGTGCATAGGTCAGATACCGTTCGCCCAAGGCACGGCGCAGCGGTTCGGACAGGTCCATATTGGGGGTGTCGGTCTGATCTGACATAGATGATGTGTAGCCGCCCCCATTGCCGGGAACAAGCGGTCAGGTGCCCGTTCTTCCGTTCGGGAACCCACAGCCCGGTCACCGCGTTGCTGTCACACCACAATCGAACGCCGTGGGGAAAACTGACCGGTTTTTACCAGTGCCGGGAATCGCTCGGTTTGTTAAGGATTGTGGTGTGTCATCAAGCTGCTGTTGTGACACGGGAATGTATGTTGGGGGGAACGCACGGTATGGCGCGGTTCATTATCGTCACTTTTGGTTTTTTGGCATTCGCATTTTACGAGATGAGCGGAGGCGCTGATTTCGATGCGGAAGCGACACGCCTGTCGCGCATAGATGCGCCTGCCGTGGTCGAGGAAGACACACTTGCGCCGGTGGCCGTGGCCGAGGTGGCGCCTGCGCTGCCCGAAAATGTCACCCGCGTGTCCCTGAACCTGAACAGTGTCAACGACGTGCTGCGTCCGCAGCGCAACGTACCGACGACAGCCGCCCGGTCCCGCCCGACACCCCCCGAGGCCACCGAGACGGCGCTGGCCGAAGAAGAGCCAACCGTGATCCTGCCCAGCCTGATTCTGGACGCGGCCGTGATCACACCGGTTGATTTCAACGCACCAGACACGCAAGACGCCGTGGCTGGCGAAACCGGGCGCGATGTGCGTGCCGTGTCTGCGCGCAGCGTGAACGTGCGGGGCGGTCCCGGCACAGACTATTCCGTGGTGAACCGCCTGACCCGTGGCGCCGAGGTCGAGGTGCTGCAAGACCCCGGCAACGGCTGGGTGAAGCTGCGGCCGCTGGACGGTGGCAGCATTGGCTGGATGGCCGATTACCTGCTGAGCGAAGGCTGATTGCGCGCACGCCTGAACCGGCTATTGTCCTGCGCACACACGGGCAGGACACGAAATGGCGCAAAAATCCGTACTGATTACAGGCTGTTCTTCGGGCATCGGCTATGCGGCGGCGCATGGATTGCGTGATGTGGGCTGGCGCGTCTTTGCGTCATGCCGCAGGGCCGACGATTGCGCGCGCCTGCGGGCCGAGGGGTTTGAAAGCCCACGCATCGACTATGCCGACAGCGCGACCATCAATGCCGGATTGACCGAGGTGCTTGACGCGACAGGCGGCACGTTGGACGCGCTTTTCAACAACGGGGCGTTCGGCACGCCCGGCGCGGTCGAAGACCTGCCGACTGACGCGTTGCGGGCCATTTTCGAAACCAACTTCTTTGGCTGGCACGAGCTGACACGCGCCGTCATCCCCGTGATGCGGGCCCAAGGGCATGGCCGGATCGTGCAGTGTTCGTCTGTCCTGGGTTTTGTCACCATGCCGTGGCGCGGCGCGTATAATTCGACCAAATACGCGCTTGAGGGGCTGACGCAGACCCTGCGGGTCGAGATGCGGGACACGCCCATCGACGTCATCCTGATCCAGCCCGGACCGATCACCAGCAAGATCCGCCAAAACTCGATCCCGCATTTCGAAAAGTGGATCGATTGGGAAGGGTCGGTTCGCGTCGAACAGTATCGCAGGAAACTGCGCAAACGGCTGTACGAGGATCGCGGACCGGACGCGTTTGAATTGCCGGCGGATGCGGTTGTGAAGAAACTGCGCCATGCGTTGGAAGCGCGCAAACCGCGCCTCACCTACATGGTGACGACCCCCACCTTCCTGATGGCGACCTTCCGTCGTCTGCTGCCCGTGCGCGCGCTGGACTGGGTATTGTCGCGCGGGTGACCGAAAGACGCGTTCGCTTTTCCCGGCAACCCCCCTACATCGTCGGAACGGAAGAAAAAGGGACGCAGAACCATGGGCTTTGACCCGCTATTCATCTTGATCGCGTTGGCCTGCCTGGCGGTCGTCGTCGTGCTGATGCTGGGCCTTGGCGGATTTGCCAAAGGGTCCGGTTGGGCCAAAAGCAATTCCAACCGCCTGATGCGGTACCGAATCGCCGCGCAATTCGTGGCTGTCCTTTTGATCCTTGCCTATGTGGCGCTGCGTGGAACGGGGAACTGAGCATGGTTGTTCTGAACAAGATTTACACAAAGACGGGTGACGCGGGTGAAACCGCCCTTGGCAACGGCGCACGCGTCGCCAAGCACGCGATGCGGGTGACAGCCTATGGCACCGCCGATGAATTGAATGCCTTTTTGGGCGTGGCCCGGCTGGAAGCAACGGGTGAGGTCGATGTGGCCCTGAGCCGTATTCAGAACGACCTGTTCGATCTGGGCGCCGACCTGTGCCGCCCCGACATGGAGCAGGACGCAGAGGCCGAATACCCGCCCCTGCGCATGGCCGATGCGCAGGTGTCGCGGCTTGAGGCGGAAATCGACGCGATGAATGCCGATCTTGAACCGCTGCGCAGCTTTATTCTGCCGGGTGGATCCACGTTGTCCGCCCACCTGCATGTGTGCCGCACCGTGGCGCGACGGGCCGAGCGTCTGGCGGTTGAGTTGGCAACCATGGAGGCGGTGAACCCGGCGGCGGTGAAATACCTGAACCGTCTGAGCGATTGGTTCTTTGTGGCGGCGCGCATTGCCAACAACGGCGGCAAGGATGATGTGCTGTGGGTTCCGGGGGCGAACCGCGACTAGCGGCAAGCGCTCCGGCGGAGCGATTGGCCCCCGGAAGGGCGGAGCCCTTGGGGTGTCATTCCTGGGGCTGGGGCGCGGCAGGCTCCCACAGCTCGATCGGGGTGCCTTCGGGATCGGTCAGATGCGCAAAACGCCCGATCCCGGGCATGTCCCCCACCATCTTGACCGCGACGCCCGCGTCTTCAAGCTGGGCCGCCATCGCATCCAGATTGGACACGCGAAAGTTCAGCATGAACGCCTTGTCCTGCGCGAAATAGTCGGTGTCGGCCGCAAAGGGCGCAAAGACCGTTGCACCACCTTCGGCCATCCACGGCACCTGGTCCACCGCCGTCGGCACCAGGTTGATGCCCAGCATGTCCCGGTACCACGCGGCAAGACCTTCGGGATCGCTGGATCGAAAGAAAAATCCGCCAAAGCCTTGGACGCGTTCCATGGGCAAATCTCCTTTCCCACAGTGTACCAAAGTTTCCGTTGCGCCGCATCACCTTGAAAACGCGGCGTTCAAACGATGTGACGTGACGATTTTGTCCTGTTTCCGTAACGGGGACTTGGGTAAACCAACCGGGACCTACTATCTCAGTTGCCAAAGCTGAGTCGTTATTTTGAGGAGAGGAACGCTCATGAAGGTGCTTGTGCCTGTCAAACGCGTGATCGACTACAACGTGAAGGTGCGCGTGAAAGCGGACGGATCGGGTGTGGATCTCGCCAATGTGAAAATGTCGATGAACCCGTTTGACGAGATTGCCGTCGAACAGGCCATCCGCCTGAAAGAAGCGGGCCAAGCCGAGGAAGTCATCGCTGTCTCCATCGGCGTCAAGCAAGCCCAGGAAACCCTGCGCACGGCGCTTGCCATGGGTGCGGATCGCGCGATCCTGGTGATTGCCGCGGATGACGTGCACACCGATATCGAACCGCTGACCGTGGCCAAGATCCTGGCCAAGGTGGTCGAGGAAGAACAGCCTGGTCTGGTTCTGTGCGGCAAGCAAGCCATCGACAATGACATGAACGCCACCGGCCAGATGCTGTCCGCCCTGATGGGGTGGAGCCAGGCCACGTTCGCCTCCGATGTCGAGATTGCGGGCGACAAGGCCAAGGTCACGCGCGAAGTGGACGGTGGTCTGCAAACCATCGAGGTGACCATGCCGACCGTGATCTCGGTCGACCTGCGCCTGAACGAGCCGCGCTATGCGTCGCTGCCCAACATCATGAAAGCCAAGAAAAAGCCGCTGGATGAAAAGACAGCTGCCGATTACGGCATCGATGCGGCACCACGTCTTGAGATCGTGAAGACGGCAGAGCCGGAAGCCCGTGCGGCTGGCATCAAGGTCGGCTCGGTCGATGAGCTTGTGACGAAACTCAAAGAAGCGGGGGCTGTGTAATGGCTGTTCTTCTTCTCGCAGAGATCAATGACGGTGAACTGGCGATGGACGCCACGGCCAAGGCCGTGACAGCCGCGCAGGCACTGGGTGAGGTGACTGTACTGGCGACCGGTGCAACCTGCGCCGATGCGGCCGCGACCGCCGCCACCATCGACGGTGTGGCACGCGTGCTGTGCGCCGAGGATGCGCTGTATGGCAAGCGTCTGGCTGAACCGGTCGCCGACCTGATCGTGTCGCTGGCCGGTGATTACGAACATATCGTGGCGCCCGCCACCACCGACGCCAAGAACATCATGCCCCGGGTCGCGGCCCTGCTGGATGCCATGGTGATCTCGGACGCGACGGCTGTGGTCGATGCCAACACGTTCGAACGCCCCATCTATGCGGGCAACGCGATCCAGACGGTCAAATCCGGCGACGGCAAGAAGGTCATCACCTTCCGCACGTCCACCTTTGACGCGGCTGGCACGGGCGGTTCTGCATCCGTCGAAAACATCGGTGCGGCGGCTGATCCTGCCCTGTCGTCCTGGGTCGAGGACAAGGTGGCCGCATCCGACCGCCCCGAACTGACATCCGCAGGTGTGGTTGTGTCCGGCGGTCGTGGCGTGGGGTCGGAAGACGACTTTGCCCTGATCGAAAAACTGGCTGACAAGCTGGGCGCCGCTGTTGGCGCATCCCGTGCTGCGGTCGATTCGGGCTATGCGCCAAACGACTGGCAGGTGGGCCAGACCGGCAAGGTGGTTGCGCCCGACCTTTACGTCGCGGTGGGCATCTCTGGCGCGATCCAGCACCTTGCGGGCATGAAGGACTCAAAGGTCATCGTCGCCATCAACAAGGACGAAGAGGCACCGATCTTCCAGGTTGCGGATTACGGTCTGGTGGCAGACCTGTTCGACGCCGTACCCGAGATGATCGAAAAGCTCTGAGCGCGATCAAATGCCAACGACAAGGCCCGCCGTGTGCAACGGCGGGCTTTTTCATGTCAGGTCAGAACAGGCACCAGCGCCTCCGCGATTTCGCGATGCGCAAAGGGCCCCAGCATGGTGCGCGCGGCGGGGGCGTCCATGTCGTTGAACACCATCCCTTCGGTTCCGGCCTGGACCGCATCGGGCGAAATGACCGCTTCGACATATTGCGTGGCCAGCTCGGACACCTTGTTGATCATGTCGCGTGACACGAGGCCCAGGTCGGCCTCCAGATCCTGCGCCGAGTCCTCGGGCGTCTCTCGTCCCGCCCACAACAAGACCGTGCGGCCCCTGATCTGGCTGAGGACAAGGCGCATCCGGGCGACCCAGGCGGTTTGCAATTCCTCAACCACAGTTTCGAACCGTTCCGGTGACACCAGTTGCAGGCGGCTGAGCATGTGGTTGGTAAAGTTGAACTCGGCAAAGTCGACTTCGCGGTAGATCGCGCGCAGCAGCGAGGACGCTTCGACAAACCGGTCGTTGCGGCGCGGATGCACGCGGTAGAACCGGTTGGACATGTTGCGCGGACTGGTGATCTGGATCACCGTGGTCTGTGCCATCCCCGACACGTCGCGCAGATAGGGATCGGTGGCGAACACGTCGACGCCGCCATTCAACGATCCGAAATTTACACATGTCGTGCCTATGGCCTGCTCAACCAGATCGGGAAACGGCGTTTGCACGAATTTCCCATATGTGATCGTGCCGCCGAAAAACGCGACAAACGGGCCGTCCAGGGACCGGCGCGGCCCGCGAAACAGCACTTTGGAATTGCCGTATCTGCACGGCAAATAGTCGAGTCCCCCCGGACCCAGTGATTCAATACTCATGAGACCCACTCTCATTGCTTACCCGTGCACACAGTCGCAGGTGCAGGTTGACGATCCCCTAACAAAGATGGGCGTTAATGTGGCATTTCACGCCCTTGCCCCCGGCAGGTGGCAGACCCTATGGTGCAGCGACGGGTAAGAGGGCGAAGATGGACATCAAAACGGTCGGGATTGTCGGTGCAGGCCAGATGGGCAACGGCATCGCGCATGTCATGTCACTTGCGGGCTACGACGTGATGCTCAACGACATCTCGGGCGACGTGCTGTCCGCCGCTGTGTCCACCATTGACCGCAACCTTGAACGGCAGGTCAGTCGCGACAAGATCAGCGCCGAGGACAAGGCCGCGGCCCTGGCCCGGATCAAGACAACACAGACCCTGACAGACCTGGGACAGACCGACCTGGTCATCGAGGCGGCCACCGAACGCGAGACCGTCAAACAGGCCATTTTCGAAGACCTTGTGCCGCATCTGCAGCCGCATACGATCCTGACGTCGAACACATCCTCCATCTCGATCACCCGGCTGGCCAGCCGCACGGACCGCCCGGAAAAGTTCATGGGCTTCCACTTCATGAACCCGGTGCCCGTCATGCAACTGGTCGAACTGATCCGGGGGATCGCAACAGACGCAGAGACGTTCGACGCCTGCAAGACGGTTGTCGACAATCTGGGCAAGACGGCCGCAACGGCCGAGGATTTTCCGGCCTTTATCGTCAACCGCATCCTGATGCCGATGATCAACGAGGCCGTCTATACCCTCTACGAAGGCGTGGGATCGGTGCAGTCGATCGATTCTTCGATGAAACTTGGGGCCAATCACCCGATGGGGCCGCTGGAGCTTGCCGACTTTATCGGGTTGGACACCTGCCTGGCCATCATGAACGTGCTGCATGACGGTCTGGCGGATACCAAGTATCGGCCCTGCCCTTTGCTGACCAAATATGTCGAGGCCGGTTGGCTGGGCCGCAAGTCAGAACGCGGGTTCTATGACTATCGTGGCGACACGCCCGTTCCCACGCGTTAAGGTTTTCCTTCAAAGGAAAACCCGGCCGAATTTTTAACAAATTCGCGCCCGCTCAGTCCTTGAGCGCCATGGTCCGCTCGCGCAGCCATGTCATGAAGCCACGGGGGTCATCCTTGAAACCCGCCACAACCTCCGGATCCAGGGGGTGCCCCACGATCGGGCCTTGCGGCTTGTTGCAGGACCGCACGATCTCGTGCAGTAGCAAGCCCTGGCGCAGCATGGGCGAAACCTTGTCCGCGATATGATAGGCGCGGCTGTTGGACCCCGGGAAGCGCATCGGCACAACGGTTGCACCGGACCGGCGGATCAACTGGGCGGTAAAGACGTTCCACTCCGCCTCTACGGCGGGCCCCCACCATGTTTCAGAGGTGGCAACGACGCCCGAGGGAAACAGGGCCACGACGCCCCCCTCTTTCAGATGGGCCAGGGCCTTGGCCCGCATCTCGACCCCTTTGCGCTGCGCATCCGGGTCATGCGGAAACGGCACCGGGATCATGAAACTGCCGGCCACCTCGTCGATGGCAGTCAGCAGCGACCGGGTCAGAATGCGGTAATCCGGGCGCACCCGGCCGATCAGGTCGGCAAAGATCATGCCATCCACCATCCCGTGCGGGTGGTTGGCCACGACGATCACCGGACCGTCCCTGGGGATGCGGTTCAGCTGTTCTTGCGGCGTGGTCAGGTCAATGCCCATCACATCCAGACAGGCCCGCCAGAACGCCTGGCCCGACGGCGCGCCCTGCTTTTCGAACTTGCGGATCAGGCGCAGGATGGTCAGCTTGCCGGTGAACGCCTCCATCACGCGGATAAAGGTCGCCTTCCACGGGTCATCGAATGTCGATGCGTAGGACAGGCTGCGGCGGTCATATGTGTTGAAGTTGACCTGTTCCGGCTCTGCCGGTTTTGCAACCTTCGTCATGTTATGCGTGCTATCGACCAAAGATCGTCACCTATCATTGACGTGGACCGTGGCAGTCCGGTTGGCTCAGGCCTCTTCCCCAAACTTGTCTGCCACCAAGGCGCTGAGCGCGTCCGCCAGCGGCTCGGCGTCCGGGCCCGAAGTTTCAACGTCAATAAAACTTCCATTTGACGCTGCCAACATCAAAAGACCCATAATGCTGTCGCCTGATGCAGACATGCCATCCTGACTGACGATGGCGCGGGCGTCAAATGCCTCGACCACCTCGACCAGTTTGGCGGATGCACGGGCATGCAATCCCTTGATATTCACAATTTCCAGTCTGCGGTGGGTCATCTTCAGGTATCTGCGCCTATATTCTGGCTATCGATATACTTCTTACCTGCACTCAGCGCGGCTTGCACGGCGTCCGTTACGTCCAGTGACCTGCTTTTGGCCAGCTTGATCAGCATCGGCAGGTTGGCGCCATACAGGATACGGCGGTTCTGGGGCTTGCAGGCCAACAGGCTCAGGTTCGAGGGTGATCCACCAAAAAGGTCCGTCACAACCACCACCCCGTCGCCGGCATCCACCTCGTCTGCGGCCACGCAGATCTCGGTTTCCTTTGCGGTGCGGTCATGGTCGGCCTCGATCGCGATGGCGCGCACACCCGACTGTTGCCCGACGACATGTTCGATTGCCCGCAGATACTCAGCAGCGAGCCCGCCATGTGCGACAATCACGATCCCGATCAAGCTGATGCCTCTTCGCGTTTGCGGCGATCCAGTTCCCGATGCCGAATAGACACCTGCCAGCCAGCCTCTGCAAGGGCTGCGGCCACGGTTTCCGCAATGGCAACCGACCGGTGTTGCCCGCCTGTGCATCCAAATGCAACCGAGAGGTGAGATTTCCCCTCGTCCAGCACCGCTGGCAACTGCCAGAGCAGCAAATCGCGCAAGCGGGTTTCAAAGGCCGCCGCACGCGGATCCGACCAGATATGCGCCTTGACGGCCGGGTCCATCCCCGTCCGGGTGCGCAGGTTCGGATCCCAATACGGGTTTTTCAGAAACCGGCAGTCAAACACCATGTCCACGGACCGGGGCAGCCCACGTTTATAGCTGAAGCTTTGCACCGAAACGGACAACTGGCTTTGTTCGCCGGGCGAGAACCAGTGTTCGACCTCGGCCCGCAATTGATGGACATTCAGGTCGGTCGTATCAATCAATATGTCGGCCCGTGCACGCACGGGGACCAACAGGTCCTTTTCACGCAGGATACCCGCCTCGACCCGGTCGGCTTCGGCCAGCGGGTGCCGCCGGCGGGTTTCGGAAAAGCGGTTGAGCAGGACGTCGGTGCTGCAATCCAGGTACAGAAGCTCGGGCATCACACCGGGCACAGCCGCGATCTGGCCCAAGGCATCCGTGATCGCCGTCACGGTGAAATCCCGGTTGCGCGGGTCGATGCCCAAGGCCACGGGCGCATCGGCCGCAGGATCATCCAAAAGGGCACGGATCAGGCGCACCGGCATGTTGTCTATGGCCTCATAGCCCAGATCCTCAAGCACGCGGATCGCGCTGGAGCGCCCGGCACCAGACGGTCCGGTCACAAGTACAAGGCGGCGAGCAGCGGCTGGCATGGCGACGGTCATTCCGGATCTTTGCGTCCGCCTTTCAGATATAGCAAGATTGCGGCGGGCCAAGCCGCATTATCCACTTTGTGAAGGCAGGGAAAGTGCCGGTCCAGCAAGGTCATTGAATGCGCCAGAGGCAGCCGCTGTGTCTCGGCCCGGTCCAGATCAATGACCAGCGCAAGCGGCGCCTGGTCAACGGGCACGCGCAGCAGGCCAACGCCTCGCGCCTCGATCAGCCCGGCGATGGTCTCGGGTGCGCTCAGGTGCACCGCACCGGATCGCACTGTCAGAACCGTCTGATCATCCGCGACAAGGGCTGCGCCCAGGGCGATCAGTTGCAAGGCAAGGCTGGATTTGCCGCTGCCCGACGCACCAAGGATCAAGACCCCCTGCCCGTCCACGGCAACTGCGCTGGCATGCAGGCGCAGGGGCCCGGGCATTCAGGTCAGACCGGCAGGCCGACGACGAAACGCGCACCCAAGGGTTCGGAGGTGATGTCGGCATCGGTGGGGCGGATGTTCTCGGCCCAGATCACGCCGCCATGCGCTTCGACAATCTGCTTTGAAATCGCAAGGCCCAGGCCGGAATTGTTGCCAAAGTGCTCTTCGGGACGCTGCGAATAGAAGCGTTTGAAAATCTTGGTCAGGGCCTGATCCGGAATGCCGGGTCCCGTATCCTCGACCACGACAAGCACGCGATTTTCGCGCTTGCGGGCCCAGACGCGGATCGCGTCGCCATCTTCGCAGAAGGAAATCGCATTGGTGATCAGGTTGACAAACACCTGGGCCAGGCGTGCCTCCAGACCCTGCACCTCGATCGGATGTGCGGGCAGATCGGTGATGAACTCGATGCCCTTGCCGCGTGCATCCTCACCCAGATACTGTCCCAGGTTTCCGATCATTTTCAGCAGGTCAAAGGGTTCTTCCTCTTCCTTGACCAGTTCACTGTCCAGACGCGAGGCATTGGAAATGTCGCTGACCAGACGGTCCAGGCGGCGCACGTCATGGTCGATGACATCCAGCAGCTTTTCGCGCTGATCATCGCGCTTGATCATCCGAAGCGTGCCGACCGCAGACCGCAGCGACGCCAGCGGATTCTTGATCTCGTGCGCCACGTCCGCGGCGAATTGTTCGTTGCCATCGATCCGGTTGTACAGCGCCGCAATCATGCCGCGCAACGCGCCGGACAGGCGCCCGATCTCGTCCGGGCGCGCGGTCAGGTCCGGGATGCGGATGCGGCCCGGATTGACCTTGCGCGCATTCTTGTCCCGGCCCAGTTCGGCGGCTGCGGCCAGATCGGCCAGCGGGTTCGCGATGGTCGAGGCTAGAACGAGGCTGAGGCCAATCGACACCAGGGTCGCAATGACGAACATCTGCAACACGCGTTCGCGTTCGCCCCGCACCAGCGCATCGATTTCGCCGGACTTGCTGGTCAGCGCGATCACGCCAACGGCCGATCCGTCATGCTCGATGGGTGTCACGACGCTGAACATCGCGCCGCCCGCAATCGTCAGGTTCTCGCTGATCTGCGTATCACCGGCGAGGCTGCGCGCCACCAATGGGCGCAACTGATCCTCGATCGCCGCGGGGGGGGTAGCGTCACCGCCGGAAAAGGGGCGTGAAATCTGGTGCCACACCCAGCTGAGCCCATCGGTCAGCACGGCCACGTTTTCGGTTTCCGTTGTCTGATTGGCCAGCGGGGCCAGGGTGCCTTCGCTTTGTGCGATCAGCACTTCGGCCGCGTCAAACACATAGACCTGGTGCCCGACCCGCAGATCCAGCGACTGAAGGGTGTCGGGCACGTTCGCCCCGTCGCCGGTGGCCAGGCTGACAGGCGCACCCACGGGCAGTTGCGCCTCAAGCACATCCGCCACCAGTTCGGCTTGCGCCACCAGCGCGGACAGGCGCTGGACAGCCAGGCTTTCCCGCGTCGAATTGAGATAGAGGATGCCCGCCACCAGGACATTCAACGCAATCAGGTTGAACGTGATGATCTTGCGGGCCAGCGGTGAGGCCCGCAGCGACATCAGGCCGCGCCGCGCACGCCCGTCCCGCAACTCGGTCGCCGCGGATGTCTCCGGTGCAACCCAGTCTTCCCCAAGGACGACATCGCCGTCACGGGGCTGAGGTGTGCTTGTGTCTCGCACTGCTGTCCTCTCGGGCGGCGCCCGTTCTGGGCGCGCCATGGTTCTTATTCTTCGTTGTAACGATACCCGATGCCGTACAGCGTCTCAATCGCCGAGAATTCATCGTCCGCCGTGCGCATCTTCTTGCGCAGGCGCTTGATGTGGCTGTCGATCGTCCGGTCGTCGACATAGACCTGATCGTCATATGCGACATCCATCAGCTGATCGCGCGATTTCACGAAACCGGGGCGTTGGGCCAGCGCCTGAAGCAGCAGGAATTCGGTCACGGTCAGCGACACGTCCTTGCCTTTCCAGCTGACCGCGTGGCGCAGCGGGTCCATCCGCAGCTCGCCCCGTTCCATCACCTTGGTCTCTTCGGTGTCGCCCACAACGTCGCCGGCCACGGCGTCCTGACGGCGCAGCAGGGCGCGGATACGCTCGACCAGAAGGCGCTGGGAAAACGGCTTCTTGACGTAGTCATCGGCCCCCATGCGCAGGCCGAGCACCTCGTCGATCTCGTCATCCTTCGAGGTCAGGAAGATCACCGGCATCGTGGTTTTCTGGCGCAGGCGTTGCAACAGATCCATGCCATCCATGCGCGGCATCTTGATGTCGAGCACAGCCATATCCGGAAGACGCTTGTTAAAGGCGTCCAGCGCCGCCTGACCATCATTATACGTTTCTACCTCGAACCCTTCGGCTTCGAGCGTCATTGAGACGGACGTCAGGATATTCCTGTCGTCGTCCACCAATGCAATCTTGGACATTGCCTGTTTCCTTATACTGCGCGTACTTATTATTTTTTCGGGCATACTCTCGGTTTTGGCCTTTCGAATCAATCCATAAGTGCGAATCAGGTGGCGAATTCAGACCCACAGTGGTCAGAAAGTGGTTAGCAATGGCTAAATTGCCGCACATTCCCGCCCGGCGTGCACATCCTTGAAAGACTGTTTGCGCAACCGGTCGCCATGGTGGCGCTAACCTTGGCTGCAAGCCTATTCACCTCGTGAATCCGCATGTTAAGACGCCAAAACAGGGTGGCATGACGCCGCCTCGCGGCCACTTGGCCACCCTCTGACCACCAAAGCCGCATGTCGGCATCAGGAGAGTTCACATGACATTTGGACGGGTAAACCCGCAGTTCCGCCTCGAAGATCAAGGGATCACAGGGCTGGGCAATGTCTATTACAACCTCATCGAACCGGCCCTGATCGAATATGCGCTTGCCCGCAACGAAGGCACGCTGGGCAAGGGGGGCACCTTTCTGGTCACGACCGGCAAGTTCACGGGCCGCTCGCCCAAGGACAAGCACGTGGTCAAGACCGACAGCGTCGCCGACAGCATCTGGTGGGACAACAACGCCGCCATGTCGACCGACGGCTTCGACGCGCTCTATGACGACATGCTTGAGCACATGAAAGGGCGCGAATACTTCGTGCAGGACCTGACGGGCGGGGCCGATCCCAGCTACTCGATCAACGTGCGCATGGTGACGGAACTGGCCTGGCATGGCCTGTTCATCCGCCACATGCTGCGGCGCCCCGATGCCGAGGACCTGAACGACTTCATCGCCGATTTCACCGTCATCAACTGCCCGACCTTCCAGGCCAACCCGGAACGGCACAACTGCCGGTCCGAAACGGTCATCGCGATGAATTTCGACCGCAAGCTGATCCTGATCGGCGGCACCGAATATGCTGGCGAGAACAAGAAATCGGTGTTCACCCTGCTCAACTATCTGCTGCCTGAAAAGGGCGTGATGCCGATGCACTGCTCGGCCAACCACGCGCAAGGCAATCCGGTCGACACGGCCATCTTCTTCGGCCTTTCGGGCACGGGCAAGACGACGTTGTCGGCGGACCCGCAGCGCGTCCTGATCGGGGACGACGAACATGGCTGGTCCGATCGCGGCACCTTCAACTTCGAAGGGGGCTGCTATGCCAAGACGATCAACCTGAGCGAAGAAGCCGAGCCCGAAATCTACGCCACGACCGAGAAATTCGGCACGGTGATCGAGAACATGGTGTTCGATCCGGACACCAAGGATCTGGATTTCGAGGATGACAGCCTGACGGCGAACATGCGCTGCGCCTACCCGCTGCATTACATCTCGAACGCGTCGGCGTCGGCGCTGGGTGGGCATCCCAAGAACATCATCATGCTGACCTGCGATGCGTTCGGCGTCCTGCCCCCCATCGCGCGGTTGACCCCGGCACAGGCGATGTACCACTTCCTGTCGGGCTTCACGTCCAAGGTGGCGGGCACCGAACGGGGTGTGACGGAACCCGAGCCGACATTCTCGACCTGCTTCGGCGCGCCCTTCATGCCACGGCGGCCCGAAACCTACGGCAAGCTGCTGCAGGAAAAGATCGCCAAGCACGGGGCGGCCTGCTGGCTGGTAAATACAGGGTGGACCGGTGGCGCCTATGGCACCGGCAGCCGGATGCCGATCCGCGCAACCCGCGCATTGCTGACCGCGGCGCTGGACGGCACGCTGGCGCGCGGCGAATTCCGCAAGGACCCGAACTTTGGCTTTGATGTGCCGGTGTCCGTGCCGGGAGTGGCCGACATCCTTCTGGACCCGCGCCGCACATGGGATGACGGCGCGGCCTATGACACGCAGGCGACCAAGCTGGTCGACATGTTCTCGACCAACTTCGAACAGTACCTGCCCTACATTGATGACGACGTAAAAGCCGCCGCCATCAGCTAGGCCAACGCGATCAAGCGGCCCGCGCGGTCTTGCGTGCGGGCGCAAGGTCGGGAATCTGAAGCGGCAGACGCATCAGGTACTCGACATCTTCGCTGTGCAGATAGGCCATGACGGTTTCGATCGGGGGCCGCCCATCCTGTGGATACCATTGCAGCGCGGCGGGATCCGTATGCATCCAACCCGTTCTGGCCGCCAACCCCTTGTGGTGCACATGGTTGAGGATGAAGGCAAAGATGTGGTCGGGGTCCCAGTGCTGGGTCGCCATCCAGAAGCCATAGCGCGCAAGCATCGTCGACAGGCCACTGCCCCGAAACTGGCCCTCTTGCCCGCCGATCCAGAATTCGCCGTGATACGCGACGCGGCCGCACATCCGCCGGGCCCCGGGACCGGCCTGGTAATTCGAGCGTTCCAGGTCCAGCGGCATCGACGGCGGCGGGAAATCCGTGAAGTTGCCCGTCAGGTGGTTGGCCAGATTGTCCTCGCCCAATTCAAGAAGGCGGAGTGCCTGCGAGTGCACGGTTGTTCCGTCGGGTTCGGTCGCGATGATCCAGAAACCGGGTGTTACATCGAAATCATGTAGATCAGGATCAAACGGCACGCCAATCGTGTGGTCGGGCCGCGCTGTGGCCATCAGTCTTTGATACTGGTGAAAGTCATAGCCGACACGCAGCGTCAATTCATGTTGCGCCAGGATTCTCAGGCAGGACGCTACGAAACGCTCCCCACTGTGCATACTGTAAAATGTCACCCGATTCACTCCTTCTCGCATAGGGTGTGGCGAGTTTAGCGGATCAGGACCGGACTCCAAAGTACGGTTAATTATCTGAAAAATTTACCCGTGCATCCTCCGGCATGGTTTCCAGGACGGACGCGTCGACACTGGCCATGCGGATCGCGTCTGGCCGGTCCACCAGAACCAGCAAGGCAAAGCTGTCGTCCGGCATGTGACAACCCAGCAAAAGTCGTTCAAAAACAAGGCTTTCCATAGGCCCATCCGGGCTGCGGCGGTTGCGTGTCACGACCTGGTCCAACCGCATGCCACGGGTCTTTTCAACCTCGCGCAGGGGGACGTCCATGACCCGTGCCAAATCGGGTCCAAAAGGGAACGTATCCAGCGACCGGCCAACGCTGCTGCGGGCGGCGGCCCACCCATACCATGTCGAATAAAACGACGACTCACCCACTTCGGTGCAGATCCAACCGGCGATTGTGTCGCGGTAAACCAGGGCATGGGCGCGGATATTCTGCATCTCTTCGCATTCAAGCGCACCTTGCGCCAACGACCATTGGCGGATCGCTGTCCGAAACAGGGCCGAGGACGACTTCCACGCCACGCTGATGGGCTGTTGCTGCTGATGATAATGCCACCCGGCCCCATCATCATAGGACATGCCCATCAGGCCTTCGACATCCGCAATCTGGCCCTGCAACCACAACTGGCCCTGTCCCAGCAGGTTCTGGGCCGTCGGCAAGGCGGCCTCGCCCTCGGGCGTCAGTTCATAGCGCCGGTTCACCACCGTGAACAATGGCGCACCGCGCATGTCTTCCAATTGCGAGATATGGCGGCGCACCGTCTGCCGGGTGCTGTTCAGTTCGACCACCGCGTGCGACAGGTTCAGCGTTTTGGCAAGCGTCGTAAACGACCGCATCATTTCAAACAGAAGCGGCTGGTTCATCTCGGCAAGACTTTTGACTGGTGCGTTCACACGCGTACTCACTGTATGATCAAACATACTATAAGGGTACACAAATCATCCATCAATGCAACATTTACGTGTAGAATTGGTGCACATGTAGGCAATTGAACCCTAGCGTGTGCTGCGCGATCACTTTTGGAGGAAAAACCGGAGGTAATCAGTCATGTCGCATCCTGTCGACGTTCATGTTGGTAAGCGCCTGAAACAAATCCGCACCCTGCGTCGGATGTCACAAACAGATGTGGCAAAACGTCTGGACCTGTCGTTCCAGCAAATTCAGAAATACGAAATCGGGTCGAATCGCATCGCAGCCAGCCGGCTGTTTGAACTGTCCCGCATCCTTGATGTGCCAACGTCCTACTTTTTCGAAGGTCTGGCCGATGCGGAACCCGCACATCGCAGCGATCGCGGCCTTGATATCGTGAACGCGCTTGCGGCCATCGAAGACGAAAAGATCAAGTCGCGAATCGTGACCTTTATCGAAGATGTGTCCGGCCTGACCGTGGCTCGCCGCGCCTCCTGATGCCTTGATGGATCATACGGAACAAGGGCGCGCGCCACGCCGTCTTCGGCCCACCTGATCCACCACGCCGCTTTATGGTACGAGTATGACCGCGCCCGTCTTGGGCGCGGTTTTGTTTTGTGCGATACTCGGCAACGCTGCACTGCAAAATAGTGCCACGCAAGAAATGAACAAATAGCCGCAGTGAAATGAATATTTGTTGCGCTGCACCTGCGAACTAGATAAGCCGTGACGGAGCTGAAAATGAGGAGCCAAGCCATGGCACATGACGGTCAGGATATGGGTGCGGTTGCACCCGTTTTGTTGGATGATCTGCTGGCATTGACCCGCGCTGCCATTGCCCCGGTCGAGGCGATTACCGAGCTTGCGCGCGCGCGCCTGCGCGCGGCGCTCAGCGTCGATGGCCGCGTTTCCGGCGCCTTGGTCGAACAGAATCAGACCGCCGCCCACGGCCTCGCCTGGTTGGCGACCTACACGGAATCACTCCGGCAGATGCAGAAATGGGCCGAAGCACTGGATGGCGATTCGAAATTCGGAGAGGTCGAGGCGCTGATTCACCAGATCGCGTTCGGCGAATACCTCTGGCAGATCTACGGCGGCATCCAGATGAACCAGGTCGAAGTGCTGCGTTTGCAGGACCTTGGCCTGTCCCAGGACGACATGCGCGGCATGATGGACCCCGCCGTCATGACGCTGACCCAATCCGGCAACACCCAGGCCGCCCGCGTGCGCCTTGTCGAATTGATGCAGGAACGCAGCGCCGAGATCACGGTAGGTGCCTCCGGCCTTGATGAAGAACTGGAAATGATCCGCGAACAGTTCCGCCGCTACGCCGTGGAAAAGGTAGAACCCTTTGCCCATGACTGGCACCTGAACGACGAACTGATCCCGATGGACGTGATCGAGGAACTGGCCGAAATGGGCGTCTTCGGCCTGACCATCCCCGAGGAATACGGCGGCTTTGGCCTGTCCAAGGCGTCGATGTGCGTGGTGTCCGAAGAACTCAGCCGCGGCTATATCGGCGTCGGTTCCCTCGGGACCCGCTCGGAAATCGCCGCCGAACTGATCATCGCAGGCGGGACCGAGGACCAGAAGAAGAAATGGCTGCCGCAACTGGCCAGCGCCGAAACCCTGCCGACAGCCGTGTTTACAGAACCCAATACCGGTTCGGACCTGGGCAGCCTGCGCACCCGCGCGGTCAAGGACGAAAACGGCGATTACAGGATCACGGGTAACAAGACCTGGATCACCCACGCCGCCCGCACCCACGTGATGACACTGCTGGCCCGCACCGATCCCGACACGACCGATTACAAGGGCCTGTCGATGTTCCTGGCCGAAAAGACACCCGGAACGGACGAAAACCCGTTCCCGACAGACGGCATGACCGGCGGCGAGATCGAGGTCCTGGGCTACCGCGGCATGAAGGAATACGAACTGGGTTTCGACAACTTCCACGTCAAAGGCGAGAACCTTCTGGGCGGGGAAGAGGGCAAAGGCTTCAAACAGCTGATGGAGACCTTCGAATCCGCCCGTATCCAGACGGCGGCCCGCGCCATCGGCGTCGCGCAATCGGCGCTCGATATCTCCATGCAATACGCGCAGGATCGCAAGCAGTTCGGCAAGGCGCTCATCAACTTCCCCCGCGTCGCCAACAAGCTGGCGATGATGGCGGTCGAAATCATGGTGGCGCGCCAACTCACCTACTTTTCGGCCTTCGAAAAGGACGAAGGCCGCCGCTGCGATGTAGAGGCCGGGATGGCCAAGCTGCTGGGGGCCCGCGTGGCCTGGGCGGCAGCCGACAACGGGCTTCAGATTCACGGCGGCAACGGCTTTGCGCTGGAATACAAGATTTCCCGCGTCCTCTGCGACGCGCGCATCCTGAACATCTTCGAAGGGGCTGCCGAAATCCAGGCACAGGTCATCGCCCGCCGCCTGCTCGGTTGACACGACCCAACACCTGTCCCCGCACCCACCGACGCAAGCAGGCCGGGCTTCCGCCCGGCCCCCCTGCCCTATTCACCAACCATTGACATTTCGCACCGCACGCATCGTTAACCTGTCGATCTTGCCCCTCCGGTGCACATATCGGTGTACGGGTTGTGCACAGGTCGTGTACGGGTTGTGCATCCCGCATTTCCCAACAAAATAAAGGGTTAACGCGCCTCTGGCGACAGTGCGTCCCGCGGCACGCGTTCACTGTTGCGCGCACGGTGCCCGGTCCCGCATTGACGCGGCCGCGCGCTTCGCCATTCTGCCCCCATGCTGACATTCGCCGCCGCCGTCTTTTTCCTGATCATAACCCCCGGCCCCGGCGTCCTTTCGGCGGCGGGGGTGGGCGCGGCCTTCGGGATGCGCTCCGGTCTGCGCTACGTGCTGGGCCTTTTCATCGGCAACAACCTTGTCATCCTCGCCGTGATCAGCGGCCTCGCGGCCCTCATCCTCGCCAGCCCGGTGGTCCGTACGATTCTCTTCGCACTCTCAACGGCTTACCTGCTCTACCTGGCCGCCCGCATTGCCTTCGCCGGATCAAAACTCGCCTTCGCGCCCGCCCAAACCGAACCCGGCGTGATCAATGGCATCCTGCTGCAACCGATCAACCCCAAGGCCTATGCGGTCAACACCGCGCTTTTCTCCGGGTTCGCCATACTGCCCGATGCGCTGGTGGCCGAGGCGATATGGAAACTGCTGATCGTCAACGCGATCTGGGTGCCGATCCATATCATCTGGGTCTGGTTCGGCGTCCGGCTCAAGCAGCTTGACCTCGCCCCGCACCTGCAACGACGGATCAACCACGCCATGGCCGCGTCCATGCTGCTGGTCGTCGGACTGGCTGTCGCGGCCGAACTCTAGGCCCATATCTGCCCGACAGATAAGCAGAATTTCACGCACCATGTGCGGCAAAACGCTCATACCGGAAGTTGTGGTCGCTTTCCCTTGCACCCCTGCATACCCCGGCGTATCGCAAGGTCATGGCCAAAGCACCTCTTTCCCCCGCAGCCTGGATTGACGCCGGGCTGGATCAACTCACAGCCCAGGGCCCGCTGGCCCTTCGCGCCGAACCCCTCTCGCGTCACCTGAAGACGTCCAAGGGATCATTTTACTGGCATTTCAAGGACGTACCGGCATTCCAAAAGGCATTGCTGGCCGAATGGAAGGCCCGGGCCCTCGCCACCCTGGCCGAAGACAGCGCCGCAGACGGCACCGCCACGGACAAGATGATCCGCTTCGGCCAAAGCGTACAGGAAGACACCGCTGGCCCCGCATTGCGCGCCTGGGCCCAGCAGGACAAGGCCGTCGCCAAGGCCTTGGCTGAGGTGGACGCGGCCCGCCTGGCGCGGGTCACGGACCTGATGACCAGCATCGGCGTCACCAATGATGAATTCGCCAAGGCGGCGTATGGCGCGCTGGTAGGGCTGAAGCAGATGCACACTGATGACGGGGATGCGCTGGTGGCCTTTGCCGCATTGGTCGATCTGGTGATGGCCCTGAAATGATCCGGGCTGCCGTGCTGACGCTGATGGCGTCGATCCCGGCCTGCCAGGCGGACGAAACGGTTGCGCGCTACGGCGCCGCGGATCGCCTGTGGACGCTGCAAACCCTGAACGGCACCGCATTCACGGCCACGGCGACACTGGAATTCGAAGCCGGCGGGCCGGTCTCGGGCCAGGCCCCGTGCAACAGGTTCAGCACCACCAACACGGTCCCGTATCCCTGGTTTGAACTTACACCGATCCTGTCGACCCGGGCGGCATGTCCCGACCTTGATGCCGAAACCGCCTATTTCGCGGCGCTCGGCAAAATGACGCAGTCCGAAGTGCGGCAAGGCACCCTGTTCCTGCGCAACGATGACGGCGACGAAATGGTGTTCACAACGTCCGACTGAATGCATCCACAAAGCGGGCGCGCGCCTCGGGCAGCGGTCTTGACCCCAGGTCAGGCGCCAGATGATGGGTCAGAAAATACCCGGTCGTCTCCAACCCTTGCGCAATCTCCGCGTCCGACGCATCGCCCTCGCGCCGCAGCACCGGCGGCAACGGCAACAGCCTGTCGGCCCAATCACCTGCCCCGGCCCGCGATACGGCCCGGCCCGTCTTGGGCGACACATAGCACAAGCCCTCGGTCGCGCCGGTCACGGCACAGGCGGTCAGGTCCAGGCCAAAGCCCATCTCCTCCAGCAGCGCCAATTCCCATTGCAGGTAGGCCAAGGGCCAAAGATCGTCCTGTCCCAGCAGGTCCAGAAGCGCCTCGGTCCGCCGGTACAGCGGACCATGCGCCTCGCGCTCGGGCAGGCAAAAGACCAAAAGGCCGGTGACCGCGTTCAACCCCGCCAGCGCGAGCCGGTTGCCCATCACCACTGCCGCACGGCTGCGCACTGGTTCCACGGCAAAGGTCCCGATGTGATCCTCAAGCCGGGCACGCCACGCCACGTCCAACTGCGCCCCGGGCTGCAGAATGGGTGCGATCTTGCGACTGGTCCCACCGCGCACCACGCCCGCATGCCGCCCCATGTTTTCGGTAAAGACATCGATGATGGCGCTGCTTTCCCCGTGGCGGCGCACGCTCAGCAATATGCCCGTGCCGCGCCATTCCATCTCAGGTCAGCCCCTCCTGATCAAGCATGTGACGACCCGCCCGATCCTCGACTTCAATCACCCAAAGGTCCGGATCAAAGCCGCGCTGCCGGGCGACTGCCGCATCCACATCCGCCTCTGGCCCAGACGCCAACTCCGCCCAAACCCGGGTATCCGACATCAGGTCAAAAGACCGCTGATACAGCGCCGCCTGCCCATCCAGCGTGTTCAGCTTCACCAGAACCGCACCACCCGTGTCATCCCCGTGTGCCACCACAAATCCCGGAATATCCGCAAACCGCAAACGCGCCAGATACGCATCCACCCAGAACCGGGATGTCAAACGAGGCGACACACACGCTCCTTCACTTTGCCGGATAAACTCCGCCCCATTGCCCGGTAGGCGGCTCTGCCGCGGTAAGAGGAGGGCCGGTCAGCCAAAAGCTCACACATTGCCATCTTTGAAGTTCAGGCCCATCTGATCATAGCGCTCCGCTTCATCCAGCCATTTCTCGCGCACCTTCACCTGCAAGAACAGATGCACCTTGCGTCCCAGAAACTCGGTCAACTCCTCACGTGCGGCGCGGCTCACCGCCTTGATGGTCTCACCCTTGTGTCCCAGCACGATCCCCTTGTGCCCATCGCGGCTGACATAGATGATCTGATCCACCTTGGCCGACCCGTCCTTGCGCTCTTCCCAATTCTCGGTCTCGACAGTCAACTGGTAGGGCAATTCCTGGTGCAGACGCAGCGTAAGCTTCTCGCGCGTCATCTCGGCCGCAATCATGCGCATGGGCAGATCCGCAATCTGGTCCTCGGGGTACAGCCACGGCCCTTCCGGTACCTGTTCGGCAAGCCAGGCGCGCAGCGTGTCCACGCCATGCCCCTTCTCGGCAGAAATCATGAATGTCTCGGCAAACGCGAACCGTTCGTTCAGATCCCTGGTCAGGCCCAGCAGAACAGGTGCCTCCACCCGGTCGATCTTGTTGATCGCCAGGGCCACAGTGCGGCCCTGCCCGATCTCGGCCATGCCCTCCAGAATGCGCTCCACGCCGGCGGTTACACCGCGATGCGCCTCGACCATCAATACAACAACATCGGCATCCGCCGCCCCGCCCCAGGCGGCGGCCACCATGGCACGGTCCAACCGGCGACGCGGCTGGAACAGGCCCGGCGTGTCGACAAAAACGATCTGGCTTTCACCCTGCATCGCCACGCCGCGAATCCGGGCGCGGGTGGTCTGCACCTTGTGGGTCACGATGCTGACCTTGGCCCCGACCATGGTGTTCAGCAACGTGGACTTGCCCGCGTTGGGCTCTCCGATCAGGGCGACAAAACCCGCACGCGTGGTCATCTTTGCGCCTCCAATTCCTGTAACAGCGCTTGCGCCGCGGCCTGCTGCGCTTCGCGTTTCGATCCGGCGGTGGCCGTGGCCTCAGCCCCTGTCGACAGGCGGGCCGCAATGGTGAAGACCGGTTGGTGATCCGGCCCGGACCGGTCCGTCTCGACATATTGCGGCGGGGTCAGCCCCCGCGCCTGCGCCCATTCCTGCAGGGCGGTCTTGGCATCGCGCGCATCGGCATCCACGCGGGCGATCCGGTCCCCCCACAGGCGCAGGATCATCGCCTTGGCCGCGTCAAACCCGGCATCCAGATACACGGCGGCAATCACCGCCTCGACCGCATCGCCCAGCAGCGCCTGCTTGCGTCGCCCGCCCGACAACATCTCTGACCGGCCCAACCGCAACACGTCACCCAGACCGATATCCCGCGCCACATCGGCACAGGCCTCCTTGCGCACCAGGGCGTTAAAGCGCGGGGCCAACGTCCCCTCGGCGGCACCGGGGTCCGCTTCCAGCAGCGCCTGCGCCATCACCAGCCCCAACACGCGGTCGCCCAGGAACTCCAGCCGCTGGTTGTCCGACCGCGTGGGCGACGACATCGACGCATGGGTGACCGCTTCGACCAGCAATTCAGGCGCGGCAAAACGGTGCCCGATCCGGCCCTCGAGGGCCGCCAGATCCGCGCCCAGCTTCACTCGATCCCCTTGAAGTAGCGATCGCTGCGCCACGTCCAGAAAAACAGCATCGACCGCCCCGCGGACGAGAACATGATGCGGTCCGCACGCCCAATCAGGTTCTCGTAGGGCACATATCCGACGCCCCCCGCCACCTGCGCCATGCGGCTGTCCGAGGAGTTGTCGCGGTTGTCACCCATGAAGAAGTAATGCCCCTCCGGCACCCGGTAGATGGGCGTGTTGTCGGATTGTTGCACCGCGACGTTCAGCACCGTGTGGGTTTCACCATTGGGAAAAGTCTCGGTAAAGCGGGATTTGGTGCAATCGGCACCCTGCCCGACGGCCCCGCTTTCACAACGCGGCAACAGACCCTGCGGCCCCTGACGGTCAAACACCTCTGTAAAGGTGCCCGCAGGCTCCTGCGGCACCGGCGTGCCGTTCAGGATGATCTGGCCGTTGGTCACCTGAACGGTGTCACCGGGCAGGCCAATCACGCGCTTGATGAAATCCGCCCCCGACACCGGATGACGGAACACCACAACATCGCCACGCTCGGGTTCGCCCCCCCAGATGCGGGTGTTGTCGCCGTCAATGAAACCACACAGCGCCTGCGCATCCAGACCCACGGCCGGGATGGACGGGCAGGACGCATAGGAATAGCCATAGGCCATCTTGTTCACGAACAGGAAGTCCCCGATCAACAGCGTCTCTTTCATCGACCCGGACGGAATCCAGAACGGCTGGAAGAACAGGGTCCGGAACACACCCGCAATCAGCAGCGCATAGACGACGGTCTTGATCGTTTCGATCACGCCGTTCTGGGACTTTTCCTTGGCGGCCATTGCGCGCTCCTTGCGGGGGTCAGGTTCAGGGCTACATGCGGGCGACGTGGCAGGGTGTCAAGCCACCGGAGCCGATTGAATCGGGCGCGCCTCGATCACGACAAAGGCCTGCGCCCAGGGGTGATCGTCGGTCAGGGTGACATGGATTATGGCCTCGTGCCCCGTGGGCGTCATCTGGGCCAACCGCTCCGCCGCCCAGCCTGTGACTTTCATCACGGGCTGGCCTGTCGACAGGTTCGACACCGCCATGTCCTTCCACGAAATTCCCATGCGCAGGCCGGTGCCCAACGCCTTGGAACACGCCTCTTTCGCGGCCCAGCGCTTGGCATAGGTGCCCGCGGTGTCGGCGCGCCGTTCGGCCTTGGTCTGTTCGATGTCAGTGAACACGCGGTTGCGGAACCGGTCGCCAAAGCGGTCCAGCGTGCCCTGGATACGCTTGATATTCGCCAGATCGGTGCCAACACCCAGGATCATCTACAGCCTCACGCGGAAAAGAGCGGAAAGGATACGCCCAAGGCCCAGGCAAGAACAAGGCCCAGCGCCAGGCCGGACGTCGTTGGCCCCGTGCGCTTGGCAAAGGCGCGGCCCATGACGCCGAAGGTCAGGAAAAACAACACGATGACGGGGGCAATCATGATCAGGAAAAACAGCCCCTCGAAATCCAGGGCGACGGCAAGGCCCAGCGACACCAGCACCGCAAGCCGCAAGGTGATGCGCTGCCATACCGGTGCACCAAATGCCGCGCGCGCGTCCGCCAGCATGAAGGGCAACGCCCCAATCAGCAGCGCCGCGATGATCGGCAACCGGCCGGTGGATGGAAAGAAATTGGCCCCATAGCGGTCCAATGCCACGCCAAACGCACCCAGGGCCCACAGGGCCAGCAGCGCTGCGGCCACCAGCGACGGGCGCTGCAGGCGGCGCCCCATCCAATACAGCAGCGCCAGTTGCACGGCACCATAGATGGCCAGATGCAACGCAAGGTAATCCGCCACCAGAACCGGCAGGACCCGCGTGTCCACCGGGGCCGCCAACAGCGGCGCCAGCACGGCTGGCACCCCGGCCACCAGCACGCATTGGCGCGGCGTCAGCGGTCCATTGGTGTGCGGCGCGCGCGGCACAGCATGTGCCAAGGGCCGCGCCAGCACCGTGATCGCAAAAAGCAGTGCAACCAGTGCCCAACCGGTCTGCGGGACAGCCGCAGCGGCACCGCGCCCATAGACAGCGTTCAGCCATGCCAGCGCCTCGGCCCGGCCAAGCCGGGATTGCAGGATCGCCACATGTTCCACAAACGGGGCCAAAACGGCCCGGCGCGTCACATCGCCATTACGCACGGTCACCGCGTCTTGGGCGGCCGGGTCGACCATCTGCGCCGCGTCCAGCGCGAAATCGGTCAGCCCCGGTTCCCACACACCGGTGATCAACAACAGGTCTTGCGGATGATCGGCATCAATGGCCCGCGAAAAGGCAGACAGCAGAACAAGCGGTCCAATGCGGCTGTCGTCCTGCGCCACACGTACCAGAATGTCCGTCGCCATCGAATGGCCCAGCAAGGCAACGGGCATGTCCCCGGCGACCTGATCCACAACTCCGCGCGTCTGGTCCACCAACCGCCGCGTGGTACCGTCCAGCGCATTCACATCGCCACCCATGGGCGTCGGGTGCATCCCGTGCCCTTCGAAATCAAAGGCATGAACGGTGTATCCCGCCTGCGCCAGCACAAGGGCGTATCCCTGCATCATCTGCCGCGACCCGGCAAAGCCATGGGCCACAACCACATCCGGGCCGCCCGATCCATCGGTGTAGACGGTGACAGGGGTGTCGCCATAGCGGCGGTCCTCGATGCTCAGCCCGGCGCGCGCGCCTTCCAGCACGATCAACGCCCAGACCGCCAGGCCCAGGGCAAGGCCGGTCAATATCCACAGCCGCAATCGCGGCTCAGACCGCATCGATATCAAAGACCAGGATACCCTCGGCCCCACCTTCACACAGCGCGGCAAGGCGCGCGCCCAGCGCCTGATGCTCGGTGTCCACGGCATAGGCCGCCAGGGCCTCGGCGTTGTCGGCATCGAGTGTAAAGCCATAAGTGTAATCCGGCGTCTTGCCCTCGTAATCCCGGTTGGGACCCGCGCGGAAATCTGAACAGCCGTCAAGGCGGTGTACCACATCTTCAAGGCCCAGCATGACCTTGTCCAACACAGCGGCATCCGCCTTGGGCGCAAGACGCAAAAAGACACAATGACGGATCACGGGCACGGTCCTTTCGTTGCGGCAGTAGGCTCAGTTCAAACGCTGCGCCACACGGGTGGCAAGGTCAATCCGCCATCGCACCTGCAGCGTGGGGCAGCAGCGCGGCTCGTTCGGGCCAAGCATCAAGGTTGTCACGTCCATATGCGTTGGTGCAAACGCCGGATCGCTTGGCGTGTTGCCGAACAATCCCTCAACCGGACCCACGAACTGCCAACCTTCTGCAATCCGTTGATACAGACCCACGGCGATGCTGACAGAGCCTGCCGACCCCGGGATATGTTCATAGACAACGCCCAACGCGCGGGTGGCGGCTGCCGGATCATTCTGGTCCGGCAGCCAGAAGGACGCCTCGGCCCGGCCCGAGGCAGTCAGGGTGGAAAACAGAAGCTGATCCAGGTTGGGCCACCCCGCCTGCTGCGCGGAGGCGGGTAGCGCCCACAAGGCCAACGCCACACACAGGGCCGCCCGGCGCCTCACGCCCGCGCCTCATCCATTAGGCGGCGCATTTCGCGGATGGCCGGGTCCAGGCCCAGGAAAATCGCCTCGCCAATCAGGAAATGCCCGATGTTCAGCTCCATCACCTCGGGGAAGGCGGCGACGGGCGACACGGTTTCATAGGTCAGCCCGTGGCCCACATGCACCTCCAACCCCAACGCATGAGCAAAGGCGGACATCTCGCGCAATGCCTCCAACTCGCGGTCGCGGTCGTCCAGGCGACCCTCGTGATGGGCGTCGCAATAGGCCCCGGAATGCAGTTCGATCACCTGCGCGCCGATGCGGTGCGCGGCCTCGATCTGGCGCTTGTCGGCGGCAATGAAGATGGACACGCGGCACCCCGCGTCCCGCAAGGGCGCAATGAAATGCGCCAGCCGGTTCTCTTCGCGGGCCACTTCCAGACCGCCCTCGGTCGTGCGCTCCTCGCGTTTTTCGGGCACGATGCACACGGCATGCGGCTTGTGGCGCAAGGCGATGGCCTGCATCTCGTCCGTGGCCGCCATCTCGAAGTTCAGGGGCACCGACAGCACATCCATCAGCCCCTCGATATCGGCATCCGAGATGTGGCGGCGGTCCTCGCGCAAATGCGCGGTGATGCCGTCGGCCCCCGCCGCCTCGGCCAGCTTGGCGGCGCGCAACGGATCGGGCGTGTCGCCGCCACGCGCATTGCGCACGGTCGCCACGTGATCGATATTCACACCCAGGCGGAGTTGTCCCAACACATCTGTCATACGCGTCACCCTTCTTGTCGATGTCCCTGGCGCGACCCTAAAGGGCAAGCAAATGCCTGGAAATCCAGACAAAGGGGTAAAATTGTACCAACCGGCGTCACTCGGCTTTCTGCTTGGCCGCTGCCTTGGCGGCGGCCTTGGCCTTCAGCGCCTCGAACTTGGCCTTGATCGCGCCCTTGCGGCGCTTCTGATAGGCGCGGATGACCGGCACGGACAGGTAGTAACAGATGGTGGCCGCCACGATGCCGGGAATGATGCCGCCGATCAGGTAGGGATAGAAGATCTCGTCATAAAACCGGCTCAGGTTTGTCCAGTCGCGCGGCTCTCCCAGCAAGAGATGCTTGAGGTTCAGCCACAGATCGGCCCCCGCATCCAGGAACTTGCCGCCAAAGGACCGTTCGGTGCCCTCCTTCATCTCGGACCCCAGCAGCCAGTGCCCGGTCTGCAACGACACCAGGCCAATGGGCACATAGGTCAGCGGATTGCCAAAGAAGGTCGCCATCAGCGAGGCAAGGATGTTGCCGCGCATCGCAGTGGCAATGACCCCGGCCACCAGAAAATGCATTCCGTAAAACGGGGTGAAGGTGGTGAACACACCAGCCCAGATGCCGCGGGCAATGCGCTCGGGCCGGTCCGGCAGACGGCGCACCCGGTGCTTGACGTATTGAAACGCACGGCTCCACCCGCCACGCGGCCATACGAATTCGAACGCGGCGCGCAGAAAGGGTCTGGTATCGCGGCGCTTGAACACCAAAGTCGTTTCGCCCTTCGTTTGCCCTATCCGGCAATCACCGCCTGCCCGGCAGACGGGGCGGGGCGGCGAAAGCGGACGATGGCGGCCACATCGCTCTCTGCTTCCAGTGCCCCCATCAGCGTATGCAGATGCTGGGCGTCTCGAAGCTCTACGTAGATCAACAACCTGAAAAAGTCAGGCTTGCGATCCATGAATTCGAGGTTTGAGATATTGGCCTTGCTCTCGCCGATCAATGTGCAAATGCGCCCAAGGACACCGGCATCGTTGCCAATGGTCAGATCAAGGGTCACGCCATACACGGCCGGGTGGCTGCCATCGTGCCAATGCAGGTCCAGCCAGCGGTCGGGCTGGTTCTCGTATTCGACCAGCCGGGCACAATCGATGGCATGCACAACCACGCCCTCTCCGCGAAAGGTGATGCCGACAATACGCTCGCCCGGCAGGGGCTCGCAGCAGGTCGCGCGCTGAAAGGACTGGCCGGGCAGCAGGCCAATCACGGCGCGGCGGGCATCGACCTGTTTGCCGGGCTTCGGCGTCAGATCGGGATAGATGGCCTGCACAACGTCCCGGCCCGTCAATTCGGCAGACCCCAGCCGGGCCAACACCTCGTCCGCGTCCTTCAGGCGCAGATGCTTGGCGGCGGCGTCCAGCGCCTTGTCCGTCGCCTTCTTGCGCACATGGGCAAAGGCCGACCGGGCCAGTTCCCGCCCCAAGGTGATAAACCGATCCCGGTCCGCCTCGCGCAGGGACCGGCGAATGGCGGTCTTGGCCTTACCGGTGGTGGCAATCTCCAGCCAGGTCGCCTGCGGGGTCTGACCTTCGGCTGTGATGATCTCGACGGATTGGCCGTTCTTGACGCGGGTCCACAACGGAACGCGCATGCCGTCGACCTTGGCACCGACACAGGCATTCCCGATGCGGGTATGGATGGCATAGGCAAAATCGATAGGGGTTGCCCCGCGGGGCAATTTCACCACCTCGCCCTTCGGCGTGAAACAGAACACCTGGTCCGAATACATCTCCAGCTTGACGGCTTCCAGGAAATCCTCGTGATCGTCCTCGCCGTCGAACTGTTCGGTCAGCTGGCTGATCCACTTGGCGGGGTCCACGGCAAACGGGTTTTGCGACCGCACACCATCGCGGTAGGACCAGTGGGCGGCCACACCGGTTTCGGCCACGTCATGCATTTGGCGGGTGCGAATCTGCACCTCGACACGCTTGCCGTCGCGGCCCGACACGGTGGTGTGGATGGACCGGTATCCGTTGGTCTTGGGCTGGCTGATATAGTCCTTGAACCGTCCCGGCACCGCGCGCCAGCGCTGGTGAATGGCGCCCAGCGCGCGATAGCAGTCTTCCTCGCTGTCGGTGATGACGCGAAACCCGTAGATATCCGACAAGCGGCTAAAGGACTGGTCCTTTTCCTGCATCTTGCGCCAGATGGAATAGGGTTTCTTGGCGCGGCCAAACACCTCAGCCTCGATCGTGACCTTTTCCAACTCGTGGCGCATGTCGCCGGTGATGCGCTGGATCACGTCACCCGTTTCGCGCTGCATGGTGATGAACCGGCGAATGATGGAGGACCGGCCTTCAGGGTTCAGGGTCTTGAAGGCCAGATCCTCCAATTCCTCGCGCATCCACTGCATCCCCATGCGCCCTGCAAGCGGGGCAAAGATGTCCATTGTCTCGCGCGCCTTCTGGACCTGCTTTTCCGCTCGCATGGATTTGATGGTGCGCATGTTGTGCAAACGGTCGCTCAACTTGACCAGGATTACGCGCATGTCTTTTGACATAGCCATAAACAGCTTGCGAAAGTTCTCGGCTTGCTTGGTCTCGACGCTCGACAGTTGCAGATTGGTCAGCTTGGTCACGCCGTCGACCAGCTTGGCAACCTCATCGCCAAACTGCTCGGCCACCATGGCATAGCTGGCCTTGGTGTCTTCGATGGTGTCGTGCAGCAGGGCGGTGACGATGGTGGCGTCATCCAGCTGTTGTTCCGTCAGGATGGCGGCAACGGCAACGGGATGCGTGAAATAGGGCTCGCCCGAATGGCGGAACTGGCCCTCGTGCATCTGGCCGCCGAACACATAGGCACGGCGGATCAGGTCATCATTTGTTTTGGGATTGTAGTTGCGGACCAGCGCGATCAGGTCGTCGGCAGATATCATGCGGTCCGCACCCCGGGTGGTGTCAGCCCTGGCCTTGGGCGGCCATCAGCTGACGCAGAAGCATCTCTTCGGACATGCTGTCTTCTTCGGGCTTGTCCTGTTCGGCCCCCATCAGAAGCGCCATGGCGTCCTCTTCGGCCTCGTCCACTTCGATCTGGCTCTGGTTCGATTCGATCAGGCGCTCGCGCAGCTCTTCCGAACTTTGCGTCTCTTCGGCGATCTCGCGCAGGGACACGACGGGGTTCTTGTCGTTGTCGCGGTCCACGGTGATGGGCGCACCGCTGGAAATCTCGCGCGCACGGTGTGCGGCAAGCATCACCAGTTCGAAACGGTTCGGAACCTTGTCAACGCAGTCTTCGACGGTCACGCGGGCCATGGGTGTGCTCCAGATCAGACAGGAATAAGTAGAAGGCCGTTATCTAGGCCCGATTGTGGCGAATGACAAGCGGCTATTCCATAGGTGTGATCGCCGCCACCTCCTCGGGTGACAGGGCCGCACACATCTCGTCCACCGAACGGCGGGTGATGGGGTGCACCCAGTCGGGGGCGACATCGGCCAATGGCACCAGGACAAAGGCGCGCTCGTGCATCCGGGGGTGAGGCAGCAGAAGCTGGCCGGGCGCGGCCTCTTGCTGCTGGTCCTGCGGCAGGTCCATCCAGGTGCGCACCGTGGCCACGTTGGGGCGGATCGTGTCGCCATGGGCCAGCAGATCCAGATCGATGACACGCTGCTCCCACCGGGCGGTGCGGCGGCGGCCCAGACCGGCCTCGACCTCGTGCAGACGGCTGATGGTTTCGGGTGCCGACCACGGCGCACCGATCGCAATGGCGGCGTTCACGAAATCGGGACCACTGCCCGCAGGCACCGCAGGCGTGCGAAAAAACCGGCTCCGGGCGCGAATCACCGCCCCCGCATTTTCCAGCTCTGAAATGGCCTTTTGAAGGATTTCCGAGGGTGACCCTACGTCAGATGACATGTTTGACCCGAGGGCAACCAGCATGTTTGACCGGTTTTGAGGCAGAGTTCCGCCTGCTTTGACCCCATCCGTGACTTGCGACATAATTTAAATCACCTATTTTCGACCAATCGTCGCCGCGCGTTTTAACGCATTCACTCACGGAAATCACAGGCGGCATCCGAATTATCGGAAGGACATTTTATGTTTTACAAGGACGAACGGCTGGCGCTGTTCATCGATGGATCGAACCTTTACGCCGCAGCCAAAGCGCTTGGGTTCGACATCGACTATAAACTTTTGCGGCAGGAATTCATGCGCCGTGGCAAGTTGCTCCGCGCCTTTTACTACACAGCCCTGCTGGAAAATGACGAATACTCGCCCATCCGTCCTCTCGTGGACTGGCTGAACTACAACGGCTTCACCATGGTGACCAAACCGGCCAAGGAATACACCGACTCGATGGGCCGGCGGAAGGTCAAGGGCAACATGGACATCGAACTGGCCGTGGATGCGATGGAACTGGCCCCCCGGGTCGATCACATCGTGCTGTTTTCCGGCGACGGCGACTTCCGGCCACTGGTCGAAAGCCTGCAACGCCAGGGCGTGCGCGTGTCGGTGGTCTCGACTATCCGCAGCCAACCGCCCATGATCTCGGACGACCTGCGCCGCCAGGCCGACAACTTCATCGAACTGGATGAGTTGAAAGACGTGATCGGCCGCCCCCCGCGCGAACCCATGCCCGAACGCGAAGAACGGTTGCAAGCGCAGGGCTGAGACACCCCGCGCACTGGACCCGGTCCGCGATAACGCTTACCTCTGGGGCACAAGATGCCCCGGAGCCGCTGTCCCATGACCAAACCGCCCCTCACCCTCTATCTCGCCGCCCCGCGCGGCTTTTGCGCGGGCGTGGACCGCGCGATCAAGATCGTGGAAATGGCGCTCGACAAATGGGGGGCACCCGTCTTTGTCCGACACGAGATCGTGCACAACAAATTCGTGGTGGACGGCCTGCGTGACAAAGGCGCCGTCTTTGTCGAGGAACTCGAGGACTGCCCCGACGACAGGCCCGTCATCTTCTCGGCCCACGGCGTGCCCAAATCCGTGCCCAACGCGGCCCAGGCCCGGCAGATGATCTATGTGGACGCCACCTGCCCGCTGGTCTCCAAGGTGCATATCGAGGCACAGCGCCACGCCGACAACGGCTTGCAAATGATCATGATCGGGCATGAAGGGCACCCCGAAACCGTGGGTACCATGGGGCAACTGCCCGAGGGCGAAGTGCTGCTGGTCGAAACCGTCGAAGACGTGGCGACCGTGCAGGTCCGCGACCCGGACAAACTGGCCTTCGTCACGCAAACCACGCTGTCGGTGGACGACACGGCGGATATCGTGGCCGCCCTGAACGCCCGCTTCCCCAGGATCGTCGGCCCCCACAAGGAAGACATCTGCTACGCCACCACCAACCGGCAGGAAGCGGTCAAGGCGATGGCGCCCAAATGCGACGCGATGCTGGTGGTGGGCGCACCCAACTCCTCCAATTCCAGACGGCTGGTCGAGGTGGGCGCCCGTGCCGGCTGCACCTATGCCCAACTGGTGCAGCGGGCGACGGATATCGACTGGCGCGCGCTTGACGGGATCACCTCCATGGGGATCACCGCCGGGGCCTCCGCCCCCGAAGTGCTGATCAACGAGGTGATCGACGCCTTCCGCGCCCGTTATGACGTGACGGTCGAGATGGTGGAGACGGCGGTCGAGAACGTGGAATTCAAGGTGCCACGGGTGCTGCGCGAACCGGCGTAGCGCGCGCGTTGGACGGGCCGCTTTTTCGGCGGCGCGGCCTTGTGGTCAATCTTGCAAAGGCAAACCACCGCTGGACGCATGGCAGTCGGCAGCCCGAAGCGGGCGTTGGGGCGGCGGTGCGCGTGGTTCCTTTGCGGGACACACCTGCCGCTCGTTGCAAGACAGTTCACGTCTGCTTTGAACACATTTTGCGACGTTAATCAGCGGTGCCTAAACCGCTTCCGCTACGGTTACCACAGCAGGTATCGGCACATCCCATTTGGGTCCCGAACCATGTCTTTCCAATACTTGGGATACAACCGCTTTCCTAATCGCCGCCGCGTTTTCCGGGGGTTGAGGGCGTAATAATGCACCGCCCCGCGCCGTGCCCTCCAAAAAGAAATCATATGGTGCCCCGGGGTCGTCAACCACCCACTCTGAAGCAACGATAGATTGCTGAAACTTGGCGAACCCCACTTTCAAAAGCACTGGAAAGGCGTGTTCAGGATCAGCATAGTCATTCGCCCCGGGACCTGGCGGCAACACAATGTCAGAGGCACCGTATTTGCCGATTGCACCAAAGACATATCCAAGCGCCGTATCCACTTCTGGACCACACCAAACCGAAAACGCGAGGCGTCCGCCCGGACGAAGCACGCGACGGGCTTCGGCAAATACCCTTGGCGGATCAGGGATGTGCGGTATCCCAAACCCAATTGTCACGGCGTCGAACGTGCCATCGTCGAAGTCCAACGCCATCGCGTCTCCTTCAACGAACGTGGCCTCGGGAACGGCCGACCGCGCCATCTCCAGCATACTGGGTGAGAAATCCAGTCCCGTCACACGCGCACCAGATTTGATGAGACCGGCAGCGACATTCCCGTGACCACAGCACAGGTCAAGCGCTTCGGTACCAGAACCAGCTTCAACCGCCTTTACCAAGGTTGGCACCACCATATCTGCAGCTTTTGCAAATACGTGCGCATAGGACTTCGCCACATTTGCTTTGGCCCACTCACGCTTTTCCAATGCAGCGAAGGTGTCGGGTTGTTCAGATTCTCGCATTCCACGCCTCTGCAAGTCTTGGGCGTAGTGAACACCCCGGCTCAACTGATCGTCAACGATTTATCCTTGAAGGCGGCATTCCCCTCGATGCAGCATCTGCCGCTATGGGCTGATTGCGGACCTTCACCGCAATCGAAAACGCCCCCCGGAAACCGGGAGGCGTCGTGATCTGTGGCCTCGCGTCAGGCTCAGTTGTCTTCCGCCAGGAACCACTGCGTCGCCCGGTAGGGGTAGGTGCGGTAGTATTCATAGCTGGAGGTCTGGAACTCCGGCACGTTCTTCAGCCCGGTGCGCACAACAATGGGCGACGGCGCGATCACGGTGCCGATAAACAGCATGTTGTCCGTAAACGCCTTGGCGATGGCCTCGCCCGCGGCAGAAGCCTCGGCAGACCCCGGTGCGGCGGATTGCAAGGTGGCCACATCCTCGACCAGCGCATCGACCCAAGCCGGAGGTGCCACGCCCGCAGAGCCGTTCGAGTCGATGTATTCGGCCCATTTCATGCCGGTGCGATGACCGAAATACGATCCGAACGGCGGCACCAGACCTTCGTTCGTGCCCAGGGCGATGGCCAGTGGCTCGCCCTTCCACCACGCCAGAACGTCAAGCTCATTTGCCGACTGAGCCGCGCGGTATTCGTCTGGCGTGACTTCCTTGACGGTGGTTTCAACACCCACGTCCGTCCAGTGCTGCGCGATCAACTCCAGCAGATCGCCCGACATGCCCTGGGTCGCGAATTGGATGTTGAGCACGATGTCGTCACCGTTGGGCAGCTCGCGCGCGCCATCGCCGTCGGCATCCACCATGCCAAGCGCATCAAGTGCGGCTTTCGCGCCGTCCGCGTCAAACTCCGTGCCGACCTTGCCGTAGGTGGCCGCGAAATCCGGCAGCGGAGAGAAGCCGGTATAGGCCATCGGTTCCCCCTGACCGAAGAAGACGACTTCGTTCAGCTCTTCGCGGTTGATCGCGGCGGACATGGCCTTGCGGAACTCGGGGTTGGCGAACAGCTCCCGCTTGGCGTCGTCGTCGGATGTGACGTTGAAAGACAGCGTCGGGATCGCAACCGTTGGCTTCAGCTGAACGGAGTAGCCACCGCCTTCCTGGTTTTCCAGCAGGAGCGGCGCATTTGGCAACTGCAGGGACTGGGCCTTGTAGTCCACTTCGCCGTTGATCAGCGAAAGGATCCGCACTTCGGCATCGTTCTTGTAAAGCTCGTCCTGGCGGCTGATGTACGGCAGCTGCTGACCTGTCGTGTCCACCTGGTGGAAATACGGGTTGGCCACCAGCTTGCGCCCCTCGGTGGTGTCGGCCACATAGATGTGGCTCTCCAGCGTGGGCTGGGTGGCATAGGGCAGCGTGGCCGCGCGTGCCGGGTCGCGCAGCATGGGCGAGGGCGTGTCGGTCCAGTCCGAGGCCCCGAAATAGTAGTTGATCGCCTCGTACCCGCTCTCGAAACCGAACTCCGCCGCCTTGGCGTCGGCGTCGTCATTCAGGGCCGGGTGGAACTGGCCCAGGAAATGCGCGGGCTGGAAGGGTTGGGCATACGAGGTGGCGAAATGCACCAGCAGGCCCGGCTTGGGTGCGGCGAGGACGAATTTGAACTCCGTCGGGCTGATCACTTCGATCTGGATCGGCTCACCGCCCGCCAGCACGTAATCGGCGGCCTTTTCGCGGATATTTGTGTCCAGGCTCAGGTTTTCGAGCCAGAAGCGCACGTCCTCGGAGGTGAAGGGCGCCCCGTCCGACCATTTATGCCCGTCGCGCAGGGTCATGGTCAGTTCCGTGAAATCGTCGTTCCATGCCCAGGATTTGGCGACATTGGGCACGATGGTCGTCAGGTCGTCCGCGTAGCGCACAAGGTTCACATGGCGGATCGACAGGAAGTCCGACGTGCCCGCTTCGGTGTTGTTGGACAGCGCATCGAAGGTGCCGCCATAGGTCCCGATCATGTCATAGGGTGCCACGACCAGCGGCTCGGCAGGCAAGCGCTCGGCCAAAGGCGGCAGATCCGGGTTGCCCTGAATCTCGGCGTTCAGGGCTTCGATGTCCGGGTTGGTGCTGAATTCCATGGTGCAGCCAGCCGCGGCTTCAAACTCGACCAGTTCATACTGCTGCGGGAAGGCGCCGGTGGCGACGCCCATCGGATCTGCGACTGTCACGGCCGGACAGGCTGCGAACGCACTGTTTCCAAGCACGGCCAATGCCGTGCCACACAACAAACGATATTTCATGATGCCCCCTAGGCGTTTTAAGTTCGTTGGCAACCGAACATCAAATATGAAAAAAATTTGTGACAATTGGACACGAACGGGTCCTGTGCTGTCTCACCACCCGGTGTCCGCGCCCGCGCCGAACGCACCATTTGTCTTCAAATCAACTGGCTGCGCGCAAAGACGTCCCTTTCGGGCGGCACAGTCCCATGGCGCCCAATCCTGACCGCTTCTCCACAGGGTGGTCCGGTCAAAGCTGTCGAAAGGCGGAACACCGTGGAGTTCGGAAGAAATTATCTGACCAGCAGCCAAGTCGCGCACGACAGACGTTCCGCGTCAACGTCTGCCCCGCAAACAGGCGATCACCGTCTTCGCACGCCCACACCCCATCCCCTTTCACAAAACTGTTGCATCCTTGACGGTAACTGCCCCCACGGCTGGGGGATGTGGCGATGGGCGACTTTGCGAGGTTCGTGGCGACACGGGCGGCGTTGGCGGTGGTCACGCTGTTGATCGTGTCCTTCATCGTCTTTTCCCTGATGGAGTTTGTGCCCGGCGACTGCGCCGAGCGCTACCTGGCCTACAAGAACACCCAAGGTCAGAACCTCACGCTCGAAGACATCGATGCAGAGCGGGCGCGGCTGGGGCTGGATCAGCCCTTCCTCTTTCGCTGGGCGACATGGGTCACGGGCGCCTTTGTCGGCGACTTCGGATCAAGCTGCATCCTGCGGGTCGAGATCAGCCAGCTTCTGGGGTCGAAATTCCTGATCTCGGCCGGGATCTGTTTCGCGGCCCTGTTTGTCGCCTACCTCATCGCGATCCCCGTCGGCATCTATGCGGCCAATTCCCACAATCCGGTGGTCAACAACATCCTGCGCTTTGTCAGCTATCTTGGCCTTGCGCTGCCGAATTTCCTGCTGGCGCTGATCATCATGCTGATCTCGACCGTCTATTTCGGGGACAGTCTGTCGGGGCTTTTCTCAAAGGAATTTCGCGACGCACCGTGGTCGATGGCCAAGTTCTGGGACTTCATGAGCCGGGCCTGGCTGCCGATTTTCATCCTGGGCTGGTCGGCCACGGCCTTTGCCCTGCAAACGGTGCGGGCGCTGATGCTGGACGAGCAGAGCAAGCTTTATGTCACGGCTGCGCGCGCACGGGGCCTCTATGGGCGGCGGCTGCTCTGGCGTTACCCGGCGCGCCATGCGTTGGGGCCGATTGTGAATTCACTGGGCTTCGATCTGAACCGGATCTTCAACGAACTGCCCATCGTGGCGATCATCCTGACGCTGACCGAAGCCGGCGCACTTCTGCTCGAAGCCCTCGCGCGGTCCAACGACCAGCAACTTGCCGGTGCCATCATCTTCCTTCTGACCGCCACGATTGTGGGGCTGAACTTCATCACCGATGTGGCATTGGCCGCCCTTGATCCGCGGATGCGCAATTCCGTCATGGGAAGCCGGTCATGACCGAGGTCAGCCAAAGCGCGAAAGAGGCCTATTTCACCGCCTCGCAAGGCCAATTGATCTGGGCGCGTTTCAAGAAACAGCGCGCGGCGATGGTGGCGGCCTGGGTGCTGGGTCTCATGATCCTGCTGGGGCTCTTTGCGGATTTTGTCGGTCCCTACAATCCCACGATTGCGGGCGCGAACAAGGAATACACCAACGGCGCGCCACAGATCCCGCGCTTTTGCGACGACACAGGATGCTCCGCCCGGCCCTTCATCTATGGCGTCAAACGCGAGCGGTCGATCGAGACGAACTTTCGCTGGGTCAGCACCATCGACACCGATGACCGCCGCTATGTGCAATGGTTCGTAAAGGGGGACGAATACCGCTGGTTCGGCGTGACGCTGGACCGGCACCTCTTCGGCGTGGACGACGGTACGATCCACCTGTTCGGCACCGATGACACGGGCAAGGACATCTTCAGCCGCACGCTGCACGCGATCAAGACCTCGCTCGCCGTGGGCACTCTTGGCGTGCTGATCTCGTTCGTGCTGGCCTTGGCGATTGGCGGGATCGCGGGGTATTACGGCGGGGTCGTGGACGGCGTCCTTCAGATGATCACCGATGCGATCCGCACGATCCCGGCCATTCCGCTGTTCATGGCGCTTGCCGCCTTCGTGCCCGACACTTGGAGCGCGGAGACGCGGTTCTTTTTCATCTCCATCATCCTCGGGCTGATCGGCTGGCCGACGCTTGCGCGGCGCGTGCGCACCCATTTGCTGGTCGAGCGGAACCAGGATTACGTGCTGGCCGCGCAACTGTCCGGCGCAGGCTCGGGGCACATCATCCGCCGCCACCTGCTGCCCTCGTTCACCAGCTACATCATTGTCGATCTGGTGATTTCCTTTCCCTACATGGTCCTGTCGGAAACCGCGCTGTCCTTTATCGGGCTGGGGCTCAAGGATCCGGTGACGTCGCTTGGCGTGCTGCTGCAGAACACGACCAACGCGGACGTGCTGCTGAACTACCAATGGTACTTCATCCCCGTCCTGTTCTTCGTGGCGCTTGTCATGGCCTTTGTCTTTGTGGGTGACGGGCTGCGCGACGCGGCGGACCCGTACAGCGAGGCCAAGAAATGAGCCTGCTGACCGTCCAGGACCTGACCATACGCTTCAGGACCGACGAGGGGCTGATCACGGCTGTCGAAAACGTCTCCTTCGATATTCAACACGGCGAAGTTCTGGGCCTCGTGGGCGAAAGCGGGTCCGGCAAATCCGTGACCGCCAAGGCGCTGATGCAACTCAATGGGCGCAACACGGTCTATGATCCAGCGTCGAAAATCACCCTGCATGGGGACCCTGACATCGACGTGCTCAGCCTGAGGCGCGAGCGCGACATGCTGCCCATCCGGGGTGGTCAGATCTCGATGATCTTTCAGGAACCGATGGCCAGCTTTGCCCCGGCGCTAACCGTCGGCAAGCAGATGGTCGAACAGCTGCAAATCCACACCGACATGTCCAAACCGCAGGCCAAAGAGCTATCTATCGAAATGCTCGACCGCGTCGGCATCACCGAACCTGCGCGGCGGTTCGATCAATATGTGTTCGAATATTCGGGCGGCATGCGTCAGCGCGCGATGATCGCGATGGCGCTGACCACCAAGCCCCGCCTTTTGATCGCGGATGAGCCGACAACCGCGCTTGACGTCACGATCCAGCGGCAGGTCATCGACCTGATGAAAGAGTTGATAAGCGATTTCGGCATGTCGATCCTGTTCATCACCCATGACCTTGGCGTCATTGCCCAGACCGCTGACCGCGTGGCGGTGATGTATCTGGGGCGGATCCTGGAAAAAGGGGCCGTGCGTGACGTGCTGCGCACCCCCGCGCATGCCTATACGCGCGGCCTGTTGAACGCCCTGCCCGACCTCGACAATCTCGATGCGCCGCTGACGCCGATCCCCGGCGACATCCCATCGCCACTGGAACGCCCCTCGGGCTGCGTGTTTCACACCCGCAACGCGGAACTGGCCCCCGGCTCGCGTTATGAGACCGAGGTGCCGCCCATGACCGAAATACGCCCCGGCCATTTCGCCGCCCTCTTCCCGGAGGATGTGCGATGACCCCGCTTGTCCAGATCGACACCCTCACGGTGTCCTTCCCCATCGGGCGGCGCCTCATTGGCCCGCCCCCGATGATCAAGGCCGTGAAAGGCGTGAGCCTGACGATCCCCAAGGGCAGTTTCGTGGGGCTGGTGGGCGAAAGCGGGTCCGGCAAGACGACGCTGGGGCGCGCGATCCTCAAGGCCGCGCCGATCAGCGCAGGGACCATCACATATGACGACGGCACCCGGCGCTTTGACATTGGCACCATGTCCAAAACGGAAGAGCGTGACTTTCGCACCCAGGCCCAGCTGATTTTCCAGGACCCCTACGCGGCGCTCAGCCCGCGCATGACCGTGCGCGACATCATCGCCGAACCGTTGGAACTGCTGGGCCTCACCAAAACCCGCGAAGACACCGACGCCCGCGTGCGCGAGATTGCAGGCAAATGCCGGATCAACCTCGAACACCTGCGCCGCTACCCCCATGCCTTTTCCGGCGGGCAGAGGCAGCGCATTTCCATCGCGCGGACCTTGGCAGCAGGGCCGAAATTCGTCGTGGCGGATGAATGTGTCGCCGCGCTCGATGTCTCCATTCAGGCCGACATCCTCAACCTGCTCAAGCAGTTGCAGCGCGATCTGGACCTGACCTATCTGTTCATTTCCCACGACCTCAGCGTCGTCGCCCATGTCTGCGATTACGTTGCGGTGATGTATCTGGGCGAGATCGTCGAGGAAGGCCCCACGCGCGAGATTTTCGCGAACCCGCAGCATGATTACACCAAAAGCCTGCTGGCCGCGATCCCGTCGCTCGACCCAGATCAGCGCAGCCGGGTTGTCCAATTTGAACGCGGCAGCGTAGAGGTGAGCTGAATGCCCGATTACGATCTTGATAACGCCTATACCATCGACGGCCCCGACAGCGCCAAAGACCTCTATGGAAAATGGGCCGCCACCTATGACAGCAGTTTCGGTCAGGGATGGGGCTATATCGCCCCGCGCGAGATTGCGGCGGTGTTCAAGGACCTGAATGACGGCAATGAACCGATCCTCGACATTGGCGCGGGAACGGGCCTTGTGGCCGAACATCTGGGCGGGCTTGCGGTGGACGGCATCGACATCACCCAACAGATGTTGGATGTGGCGGGCGAAAAGGGTCTCTATCGGAACCGGATTGTGGGCGATCTGCTTGAACCGCTCGACATAGCGGATGGCGCCTATGGCGGTGTGATCTCCTCGGGCACGTTCACCCATGGCCATGTGGGCCCCGCATGCCTGCCCGAACTGCTCCGCGTATGCCGCCCCGGCGCGCTGTTCGTGTGTGGCTGCATCCCGCCGGTCTTTGACGGCATGGGCTTTGGATCGACCCTTGCCATCCTGAATGCGCAAGGCGTGATCGGCCCGCTCAGTTTCCGCGACATCCCGATCTACGACGGCGCGGACCACCCCCACGCCAAGGATCGCGGCCTTGTCATGGTGTTCCGCAAATGCTGACGCAGGCCAAGCCCGAGGATGAAGCCGCACTTGAGCGGCTGATCGAGACCGCCTTTGTCGCGTATGTCCGCGCACTTGGCCGCGATTGGCCGGGACCATACCCGTGGTTGCCCGAGGCCATAGCACAGGGCCGCGTGCTTTGGATCGATGGGGCCAAGGGCTGCGCCGTCATCGACCGCGACGGCGATGCGCTTAAACTCGACCAGATCGCCATCGATCCCGCGTACCAAGGCCGCGGAACGGGACGTCGCGCGATGGAAGCGCTCGAAGGTCTGGGGCGCAGGGCAGGCTTTGCCCAGATCACGCTTTATACCGCGCAGGTGCACACGGACCTTGTCGCCTTCTATTCCTCGCTTGGCTACCGCGTCACCGATCTGCGGCCCCCGGCAAGTGGCAAGGACGACATCCCCCGCATCCACATGACCAAACCCTTGAACTGAGGCTCCCCATGCAAGATCCCGCCTTCACCGCCCCCGGCCGCTTTTGGCGCGGCAACCTGCACACCCATTCGAACCGGTCCGATGGCGTGCTGACGCCGGAAGAGGTCTGCCGCCGCTACCGCGACGAAGGCTATGACTTCATCGCCCTGACGGATCATTTCATTGGCGTTTACGACTATCCCATCGTGGATACGGTGCCGTTTCGAACAGAGAACTTCACAACCATCCTGGGCGCCGAGGTGCATTCCGGCGCGATGGAAAACGGGGAACTCTGGCATATCCTTGCCGTGGGCCTTCCGCCGGATTTCGCCCCGCCAAACGCGCCCCACTTTTCGCCCGTGGACGGCATGGAAACCGGGCCTGACCTGGCCAGGCGCTGTCGGGACGCGGCCGCATTTGTGGCCATTGCGCACCCCGAATGGGGCGGTTTGTCCCTCGCGGATGCGCGCAGCCTTGACGCGGCGCATGCGGTCGAAATCTACAACCACGGCTGTCAGGTTGGCGCGGACCGGGCCGAAGGGTTCTGGCATCTGGACCGGCTGCTCGAAGAGGGTCGCACGCTGACGCTCTGCGCCACGGACGACGCGCATTTCTCCGAACCGGACCATTTCGGCGGCTGGACGATGGTCAAGGCCGAGGCCAACACGCCCGAGGCGCTGCTGGCCGCGCTCAAGGCGGGGCACATGTATGCCTCCACCGGGCCGCTGATCCATGATGTCGTGTGGGGCGCGCGCTCGGTCACGGTGCGGTGTTCGCCCGCGGCAAGCGTCATCGTTCAAGGGCGCGGTTCTGCGACATCGGCGGTTCATGGCCACGCGATGGCACAGGTCGAGCTGCCCCTTGGCCGGGTGTCGGAGAGCGATTGGATGCGACTGACCGTCATGGATGCGGCCGGCAAACGCGCCTGGACGAACCCGGTTTGGAAAGACACCTGAGGTCAGTGCGGACCGGTTGAGAAAGCGCCCCGGGGGCACACACGGAAACGACGCACGGCGGGCCACAGGAGACAAGGCTCCAGAGACGCCAATGCTTTCTGCGGTCCGGTGTGCGATGCGCTGACCAGACCGGACTCAAGCCGAAGGCGCCGGTCCAACACGAGCAGGGAAAGTTTCTCCACATTGCGTGCGCTGGCAGTCCGAAGCGGACGTTGCAGAGGCGCTGGAAGCGACACATACAAGGGCTCATGCAATTTCGCGAACTTGCTAAGGTAGAAGACTCGCAACACGCAGTTTTTTAGCATATATTGTGCTCAACTTAAGGATTTGAGGCATATTTATGCGAATTTCAGAATTTCGGATCACGAATTATCGTAATGTACTCGACTCTGGCTGGATCATGACAACCGATGTGACCGCCATCGTTGGGCAAAACGAAGCGGGTAAAAGCAACCTCTTTGAGGCGCTGTATTGTCTGCATTCCTACGTTGAAACCCGGTACAACCCAGATGAGGATTGGCCAGTTGACGACTGGAAGGGCAGAAAAAATGCGAAGGGTCAGACAGTTGCACAAGCGTATTTTGAGTTTGACGAAGGCGAGGCCGAAGCGCTGTTTGAATTCGCGACAGAAGTGCCGACGGACGATGACGGCTATGAGCTTGAGGTAGCGGCCGCTGCGCCACCAGCTGGGCTTCGCCTTTTCGCCTATCGCAACTATGGTTACCTCACTGGCTTTGGCCTGCACGATCGGGATGGCAACGCGGTCACACCTGGAGACTTTGGTCTGTCCGAAGACAAGGTATCAGAATGGGCCGGTGAGCATGTACCACGCTTTGTGCTGATTCAGGATTACGAGTTCTCCGGAGCAAAGGTTGAACTTAACGAGTTGAAACAACGTCTCGAAGCTGAAGGCGGAGAACGTCACAAGCTATCCGTTGAAGATCAAACAATCCTGATTGTCCTCGATCTTGCGGACCTCGATCTCGACGAGATCGTCAAAAAGGGCGGAGATAGTGAAGGTCGGACACTTCGCCAGTTCGACACAGTCGCAGCATCCGCATATTTGACAGCTCAATTTCAGAGGCTCTGGAAGCAGAAACGCGTAGACTTCGATATTCGCATTGACGGTGAAACGCTCAACATCTTCGCAAAAGATCAAGCAATCGGCTTTCCTGTTCGCTTGAACCGCCGTTCAACTGGGTTCCGCTGGTATGTTTCGTTTGCTTGGAAGTTCACCCATGCGTCTGAGGGTGAATTCGAAAACTGTACACTTCTTTTGGAAGAACCGGGAATCCATTTGCATTACAGCGGTCAGCGCGACCTTCTGGGCGTCTTTGACGATCTTTCTGCGACGAACACAATAATTTACACTACTCACCTGTCGTCAATGGTCGATCAAACTAACCCTGAAAGGGTGCGTATCGTCGAAACCGATAACAAGCACCATCTGAAAGTAACGCATGGCGTCGTCAGTAGCCAAGCCGCGCCAATGGCCGTCATTGAAAGTTCGTTGGGGCTGACGGGCGATCTCTCGGGGATGCTAGGCAATCGAAAAGTTCTAATCGTCGAAGGCGGCACCGATGCACTTATTCTAAGCAAGCTCTCTAGTCTGTTGACTAAGGGCGGCAAAGAGGGGCTTTCGGACGAGATTTACATGTGGCCTGCCGAGACTTCTTCAAAGTCTCCAATGTATGCAGCTTTCGCAATAGGTCAGCGTTGGGATGCGGGCGTTCTACTTGATACAGACGAAGCAGGAAACAAGGCACATGAAAAGATCAAGGCGATGGACCTAAAGGAGTACGCAGATGAAACAGGTCATAATTTTCGTGTCCTTATGATTGGAAAGGCGTCTGGCGTGTCGAAGACCGATGTCGCAATCGAGGACTTGTTCCCAGATGAATGGTATCTTGGCTGCGTCAACAGGACCTACAAAATCGCTATGACACCCGGAGATTTGACACAAGACGGAACCACACTGATCTCTAAGCGGGTTGAAGAAACTCTCAAATCACAGCACAACCGCGAACTGAAAAAGAAGGATGTCCTCAAGGAGATGCTCCGCGAATTCGACAGTTGGAAAAACGTTGGCGATCTACCTGCTGGCACGGAGACCAATGCCGTGAAGCTGTTCAATAAGATCAATGAAGCGTTCGATGTGAAGGCATACTAGGGTGCGGGAAGCAACCTTTGGTGAATGAGCTATGGCTTATGCACTAGTGGCCAAACCCTCGCAAAATCAGATTATGGAAGTGGCGCACAACTCAGGTGCATTTCCTGGCCCACCGTGAACCTTGTCGCCAGACTTTGCAAAACCCGCCTCCTGCGCATTGCTGGCGTCGCTCCACCCGGGCCACGTATCCAAATGCGATCACCCAACACCCGCAGCCTTCAAACCCAACCGGGTTTCTCCCGCTTTCCCGAACTCCGCCCGCCTTCGGCAAGCAGCATCGCTTGCCCGTGGTTAAAGTTTGGTATCCGCACAGAACGGCAACCAACCCTCTGTATCCACGCATAAATCACAAAGCGCTGAACATCCCGTAACCCCACCGAACAGGCTGTCCCCGCGGGGACAGATTGCCAAACCGGCCCCGTGACCCTAGCCTTCGGCTGTTCAAACCCGAAGGTTGCCATGCTCTCTGTCCAGTTTTTCCTGACCGCCCTCGTCGTTGTCATCGCCCCCGGTACGGGCGTCATCTACACCCTCGCGCTGGGCCTTGGCCAAGGCCGCCGCGCAGCACTTTGGGCAGCCCTCGGATGTACCTTCGGGATTGTTCCGCACCTCGCGGCCGCGACCCTCGGGCTGGCGGCGATCCTTCATACCTCGGCCCTGCTTTTCAACATCGTGAAATTCGCGGGCGTCGCCTATCTCCTGTGGCTCGCGTGGGGCAGCCTGCGGTCTGGCGGGGCGCTCAACATCTCGTCCGAGCGCAGTACTGATGCGGGCTGGCGCATCGCGCGGCGGGGTGCGCTGATCAACATTCTGAACCCGAAACTGTCGATCTTTTTCCTGGCCCTCCTGCCCCCGTTCCTGTCGGGCAATGCCGCGACCGCCACGCTTGAGATGGCAACCCTTGGTCTTGTCTTCATGGCGATGACCTTTGCGGTCTTTGTTCTCTACGGCATTTTCGCCGCTGCCGCGCGGCACTGGATCCTTGGGTCAGAGATCGTGATGCGCTGGGTGTCGCGCAGCTTTGCTGCCATCTTCGCCGCCCTTGCCGGGCGCCTCGCGCTCGAGCGCGCATGAGCGACGACTGGCTCTGGTTCGAGGGTGTGATCGAACCGATGGAATGGGGCAAGGCCACCTACACGATCCTGCGCGTCCCCGAACATGTCGTGTCCGCCCTGCCCCCCAACACCGAGCGGATCGAGGGCGAGTTCGGGGACTTTCCCGTCAACCTGGCCCTCACCAAAGCGCCCGTCATCACAGGCACGTTTGTCTACACGGGCAAGACTTTTCTGCGCGACAGCGGGCTTGGGGTGGGCCTGCCGTTCGAGGCGCGTGTCCGGGCCGTCGATCCCGATCTGGTCGAGGTGCCCGACGATGTGACCGCCGCCATCCGCGCCGCGGGATGCAACGACATATGGGCGGCCTTGTCCCTGGGGGGACAACGTTCCAGATTGCATCTTGTCAACACAGCCAAAAGGGTCGACACCCGCGCCAAACGCATCGCAAGACTGATCGCCGAGCTATGAACACACTCCCCCGCGCGCCGCTGCTTCTGGGCCTTGCAGGTCTGCTCCCCTTCGTCTGGGGTGCGGCCACCGTGCTCAGTCCGGAGCTGGCCGCGATCGGCCAGCGCTATCTCGGGCCAAGGTTCATCGGGCCTTATGTACAATTGTTTTATGGGTCAGTCATTCTGTCCTTTATGTCCGGCGTCCTTTGGGGCTTTGCCACCAGGGCCGACGGCGCGCGGGCGGCCACGGGCTATGCCCTGTCGGTGATCCCGGCGCTGTGGGCGTTCTTCATGACGGGGGGCGGCCCCACCAGTGCCGCGATGAACCTGATTGTGGGCTTTGCGGGCCTGCTGATGCTCGACTTTGCCTTTTCGCGCTGGGGCCTGACACCGCAATGGTGGATGCAGCTGCGCATCTTGCTGACGGCCATCGTGGTCGCATGTCTGGGGGTCACTGCCTTTCTATGACCGACCGTGAAACTTTGGATGTCTATGCCGCCAAGGCCGGTGAATATGCCGATCTGGTCAAGGACGCGGGCGACGACCCGATGGTGCAACGCTTTGTCGCCCATGTGCCCGCGGGCGCACCGGTGCTGGATATCGGCTGCGGGCCGGGCTTTGCCGCCGCCGCGATGGCGCAGGCCGGGCTGGAGGCACATGCGTGGGACCCGGTGCCGGAGATGCTGGATCTGGTGCGCGCGCATCCTGGTGTCACGGCCCGGCAGGCGGGCTATGATGACCTGACGGGCAAGGCCATCTATGCGGGCGTCTGGTCCAACTTCTCGATGCTGCATACGCCGCTTGCCAAATGGCCGGATTACTTTGCGGCCATCCACACGGCCCTGATACCCCGGGGAATTCTGCATTTCGGCGTCAAACTGGGATCGGGCGAACATCGCGACAGCATTGGGCGTCTCTATTCCTACATGACGGAGGATGACCTGACCGATCTGCTGACCCGGACGGGTTTTATCATCGACGTCAGCCGCACGGGCGAAGAGGCGGGCCTGTCGGGGGAGGTGGCCCCCTTTATCGTGTTGCAGGCCACCCGTGCCTAGACTGTTTGCCTATACCGACGGCGCCTGTTCGGGCAATCCCGGCCCCGGTGGCTGGGGCGCGCTGCTGCGTGCCATGGACGGCGATACGGTGATCAAGGAACGCACACTGCAAGGCGGAGAGGCGCAAACCACCAACAACAAGATGGAGCTGATGGCGGCCATTTCGGCGCTGGAGGCGCTGGAACGGGCAAGCACCATCACGGTTGTGACCGACAGCAACTACGTCAAGAACGGGATCACCAGCTGGATTCACGGCTGGAAACGCAACGGGTGGAAGAACGCATCGAAAAAGCCGGTCGCGAATGCCGACCTGTGGCAACGGCTGGATGCGGCGCAGGCGCGGCATGACGTGACCTGGGAATGGGTGAAGGGCCACGCCGGGCACCCGGAAAATGAACGCGCGGATGAACTGGCCCGTGCGGGCATGGCCCCGTTCAAGTCCAAGTGACGCAGGGGCATTTCGCGAAAACACAGGCAATTGCCGCTGTTTTCGCCCCCCCTGTCACGACAAGTGTTACAGAATTGGCATCCCCTATCCTTTTGTTTTCAAGGCGTTTTCAGGGTCCACACGTCGCGCATCCTCACATCGCGCTGCCATTTCCATGACAGTTTGTGACTGTTCGGTCCCTTATTGTTACAGAGCTTTTCCGCTATCTCTTTCCCAAGACGAACGGCCCTACCGGCCCACACGCTAAGGAGAAGAGACATGAAACTGACAGCTACAAAGACACCGCTTCTGATCGCCGCCATCGCAACCGCCGTGACCCTGACCAGCCTGAGCCCCGCCGCCGCTGGCACCGTCTGGCAAGGCGCCGCGACAGCGGATGTGGAACAGGCCCAGGTGATCGACGCGAATTTCAAAGCCAAGTTCAAGAAGCACAAGTTTCACGGCGTGAAGAAAAAGAAATTCGTGTCGCCGAAGAAAAAGTTCATCACCAAGAAGAAATTCAAGAAGTTCTTCTAAGGTACGGGATCCGTCACACCTCCCTCCCCCCCCCCCCAAGACCCCGAGACCTTGAAGCGGCCCGCCTGTCCCCCAAGCGGGTCGTTTTCGTCTGGGTGGCGTTGTGCGGGGTAGGTTGGGATCGGTCGATGGTCCGGGCGTGGGCCGCGCGCCGACGCTGTTTTCCGGCCCATCCGCACCACGGCCGGTCGCGCCGGTGGATCACGCGGGCGGTCCAAATCTGTTGCACAGGTCAGGTGTGACGTAGGGGCACAACAGCCAAAACCGCCGAAACAGCCCGGAATTCCGGCCCGCCCCACATCGTTTGTTACAAGGAATTTATCAAACAAGATACTGTTTTACATGAATTTTATCCCCGGAAACGCCTGCCCGCATGACGCGACGCTGTCATTTCCATGACAGTTTGTGACCGGTTGGTCCCTTATTGTTACAGGCCTTTTCCGCTATCTTTATTCCAAGACGAACGGCCACCCCGGCCCACACGACAAGGAGAAGAGACATGAAACTGCAAGCCACCAAAACCCCGCTTTTGATCGCCGCCATCGCCACGGCCATCACCGTGACCAGCATCGCCCCTGCCAGCGCCAAGGCGTTCTGGGCCAGCGCGCCCGCCGCCGATGCGGAACAGGCACAGGTGATCGACGCCAACTTCAAGCTGAAGCTGAAAAAGCACAGCTTTCACCACGGGTATAAATTCCATGGTGTGGCCAAGAAGAAATACGTGTCGCCGAAGAAAAAGTTCATCACCAAGAAGAAGTTCAAGAAGTTCTTCTAAATCCGGGCTTCAGTCACCACTCACGCCCCTCCCCCGAACGGCCCGCCTTTCCCTCAGGCGGGTCGTTTGCGTTTGGGCACAGGGCAGGCGTGAGGGCGCGTGACCATGCAATATACTGAGCCTGCAGTGATTTTTCGGCACGCGCGGGGCGTTGCCCGCGAGAGACACACAGCCCTGTGCAGGGTTGTGTCCATGTTGCCCCTTATCGCACCAAACCTGTCGCCCTACCTGGGATGCACGACAAGAGATCACCTCCCGTACACAAGACAGGAGACGGATATGTCTTTGAAAATGACGAAAGCCCCCTTTGCAATTGCAGCCATCGCGGCCGCGATCACCCTGACATCCGCGAGCCTCGCAAAAGCGGAGGCGTTGGTGATCCAGGCACCTTTGCACGGTGCCGAGGTCGCGCAGGTCGAGCAGGTGGGGTTCAAGATCAAGAAGCACGGTGTGCGCCATCATCACGGGTTCAAGCACCGCAGTTTTCGCCATCATGGCGTGAAGCGGCACCACCGCTTTCATCACCGCAGTTTCCGCCATCATCGAGGCTTCAAGCATCGCGGATTTGTGCACCACCCCAAGTCGCGGTCGCGCATCATCATCAAGAAGAAGTTCTGACAGGCTTACTTGCGCCAATGTGTCGGGATGATGATCAGCGCCCCGATGGACGATACGATGGCGTTCAGCCCGGGGCTGGAGAATCCGAACCCGAACATCAGCCGCACGAAGTAGAACAGGAATGCCCCGCCGATGCAGATGATGATCGATTGCAGGATGCCGTTATGGGTAAAGCGCGTCTTTTCCGACAGGTAGCCGACGATGCCTGCGATGACGACAGTGCCGATGAGGGTGGGAAACATGGTCGTGCTCCTACAGTTTTGTGCCTTTGGGCAGGGGGAGCCCCCGCAGGAACACATCGGCATCCTGCGCGCCTTTGCCTGCCCGTTGCAAGCGGGTGAGCCGGACCGCGCCCGCCCCGCAGGCAATGGTCAGCGCGTCGTCCAGCGTGGTGCCGGCGGTGCCGCTGCCCGGCGCGAGGTTCGAGCCCAGCACCTTGATCCGGGTGCCCGCGTGATCGAACCATGCGCCCGGAAAGGGCGACAGGCCACGGATTTGCCGGTCGATCGTGGTGGCGTCCTGCGTCCAGTCGATGGCGGCCTCGGCCTTGTCGATCTTGTGGGCGTAGGTGACCCCGTTGTCCGGTTGCGGCGTGGCCGTGAGCGTCGGCAGCCTGTCGAGGGTCTGCGTGATCAGGCGGGCCCCCATGGCGGCGAGCCTGTCATGCAGGTCGGCCGTGGTTTCGGTGTCCCCGATCGGCGCCCGGTCGCGCAGCAGGACGGGGCCGGTATCCAGCCCCGCCTCCATCTGCATGATGCAGACGCCCGTTTCGCTGTCCCCTGCCATGATCGCGCGGTGGATGGGCGCGGCGCCGCGCCAGCGGGGCAACAGGCTGGCGTGGATGTTGAGGCAGCCATGGGTGGGCGCATCGAGGATGGGCTGCGGCAGGATGAGGCCATAGGCCACGACGACGGCGATATCGGCGTTCAGCGCCGCAAAGTCGGATTGTGCGTCGGCGGTGCGCAGGGATGTGGGGTGGCGGACCGGCAGGCCCAGCGCCTCGGCGCGGGTGTGGACGGGGCCGGGCCGGTCCTTCTTGCCGCGCCCGGCGGGCCGTGGCGGTTGGGTGTAGACGGCCGCGATGTCGTGGCCCGCGCTGTGCAGCGCATCGAGCGCGGGGACGGAAAAGTCGGGTGTTCCCATGAAGATCAGGCGCATGTCACTTGCCCTTTTTCGCGCGGCGCAGCAGCATGTCGCGCTTTACCCGGCCCAGGTTGTCGAAATACATGCGTCCCGCCAGGTGGTCGATCTGGTGCTGGACGCTGCGCGCCTCGAGCCCCGAAGTCGCGCCGGTCCCACACGCCCTGATCGTTGAGGAAGCGGATTGTGACGGATTTGGGTCGCGGGACCTCGGCGGAGACGCCGGGCAGGTTGGGGCTGGCCTCGGTGCCTTTTACGACCTCGGGGTCCGAGGACAGGATTTCGGGGTTGGCCAACAGCACGCGGCGGCTGCGGTCGGGGGCGGCATCCACCACCGCGAGACGCAGCATGACGCCGATCTGGGGTGCGGCAAGGCCCACGCCGTGGCCGGGCATGGCGATCATCGTGTCCACCATGTCGGCCCAGATGGCGCGGATGTCGTCCGTGATCCCGGCCACGTCCGCAGCGGCGGTGCGCAGGCGCTTGTCGGGCCAGGACACGAATGGGCGGATGGTCATGGTTGTCCCTCGTAGGCGGCGAGAATGGCGGCGCGCTGTGCATCGTCCACGCGGTCCAGTGTCACGATACCGTCAAGGTGATCCAGTTCGTGCTGGACGCAGAGGGCGGCAAAACCCGTCAGCCATGCGTCATGGACAAGACCGTCAAGGTCGGTCCAGACCATGCGGACGGAGCTGGGCCGGACGACCGTTGCGGTGACACCGGGGATCGACAAACACCCCTCGTCCGCGCTGCCGCGTTCCTCGGAGCGATCAAGGATGTCGGGGTTGATGCAGACAACCGGGCTGCGGTCCCCGTCTTTCCACGTGGTGTCCATGACGAACATCCGCAGCAATTCACCGATCTGCGGCGCGGCAAGCCCCCGGCCAGGCGCGGCATACATCGTGTCCAGCATGTCGGCGGCGAGCGTGCGAATGTCGTCTGTCACCGCCTCGACCGGAGTGCACACGGCCTCGAGCCGCGGGTGCGGCCACACCAGGATCTCGCGCACACTCATGCGCGGGCGCGTTCCCGTTTCAGCTTTTGCATCTTGCGGGTGATCAACTGGCGCTTGAGCGGTTTGAGATAGTCGATGAACAGCTTGCCGTCGAGGTGGTCAATCTCGTGCTGGACGCAAGTGGCCCAGAGGCCATCCATGCCTTCGCGCTGTTCATTGCCGTCGCGGTCGATCCAGCGCACGTCGACCTCGGCCGGGCGGGTCACGTCTGCGAACTGGTCGGGAATGGACAGGCATCCTTCCTCGTAGGTGTTCAGCGTGTCGGAAGCGGCCACGATTTCCGGGTTGAACATGATCAGCGGGCGGGGCGGTTCGTCATCCGCCTTCACGCAATCCAGCACGATAAGGCGTGTCAGCACGCCCACCTGCGGCGCCGCAAGGCCAATGCCCGGCGCGTCATACATGGTGGACAGCATTTCATCTGCAAGATCGCGCAAGTCGTCCGACAGGTCGGTCACGGGGTCGGACGTCTTTTTCAGACGCGGATCGGGGTGCAGGATGATCGGGCGTTTCATGGCGTCCATGTAAGACAACCGCCCCGCCATCGCAATGTCCCCTTGCACCCCGCGCAAGGGGCGCTAGCCTGCCGCACATAGGAACGGAGACACCCCCATGAGTTTTGACGACATCATCGACCGCCGCGGCAGCCATTGCGTGAAATGGGACATGATGGAGGCCATCTATGGCGTCGATGGGGACAAGGGGCTGGCCATGTGGGTGGCCGACATGGATTTCCGCCCGCCACAGCAGGTTCTTGACGCCGTGCGCGACCAGCTGGATCACGGGATCATCGGCTATTTCGGGGACGACACCACGTACCGTGAAGCGATCCAGTGGTGGATGAAGGAACGGCACAACTGGACGGTGCAGGCCGACCACATCTTTACCACCCATGGCCTCGTGAACGGCACGGCGATGTGCGTGGACACCTTTACCGAACCGGGCGACGGGGTCGTCTTGTTCACGCCTGTCTACCACGCCTTTGCCAAGGTCATCAAAGCCAACAACCGGCGGGTGGTCGAATGCGAAATGTCCATGACCGACGGCCGTTACGAGATGGATTTCGACAGTTGGGATGCGCAGATGGACGGGTCGGAAACCATGCTGATCCTGTGTTCGCCCCACAATCCCGGCGGACGGGTCTGGACGCGGGACGAACTCTTGGGCGTTGCGGCCTTCGCCAAGCGGCACAAGCTGATCCTCGTGTCGGACGAGATCCACCATGACCTGGTGATGCCCGGCCACAAACACATTCCCATGTCCCACATTCCGGGGGTCGAAGACCGGCTGGTGATGATGACGGCCACGACCAAGACGTTCAACATCGCCGGGTCGCATTCCGGCAACGTGATCATCGCCGATCCGGACCTGCGCGCGAAATTCGCGCAGCGCATGATGGGCCTTGGCCTGTCGCCCAACAGCTTCGGCCTGTTCATGGCGACGGCCGCCTATTCGCCCGAGGGCGCCGCATGGACCGACGACCTGGTGGCCTATCTGGACGGCAACCGGAAACTGTTTGACGAGGGGGTCAACGCCATTCCGGGTCTGTTTTCGATGCCGCTGGAGGCCACGTACCTGTCATGGGTGGATTTCGACGGCACGGGCATGAGCCGCGAGGAGTTCACCAAACGGGTCGAACAGGATGCCTGCATTGCGGTCAACCATGGCCCCACATTCGGCAAGGGCGGCGACAGTTGGTTGCGGTTCAACATCGCCACGCCCCGCGCCCGGGTGCAAGAGGCGGTCGAGCGGTTGGCAGCGGCGTTCAACGACCTGCAGTAGCCGGGGCGCGTGCCCGCCCTAGGCCCGCTTGATTGCGCAGAACCGGTGTGACGCACCGATGCCGGTGTAATTGTCCTGCATCACCTCGAGCAGGTCGAACCCCGCATCGCGCAATGTGCCGAAGACCTTGTGCATGGGCACGGCGTGCATCTCCATCCCCATGAGGTCCTGTTCTAGGTAGCGTTCCGCCACGAACGTGTAGTCCGGCAGATAGGTCGGGATCTGGAAATACGCCAGCCCGCCCGGATTGACCTTTGCAAGCAGTGTCCTGAGCATATGCACCTGGATCGGCGGCGGATTGTGCTGGAGCACGATCAGTGAAAACAGCACATCGCATTGCGGGACCGTGTCCAGCGCCGCAATGGTGTCCAGCAGGATCGTGTTTATGTTCTTCTTGCCGCTTGTCCTGGCGTATTCGGCGCAGAGGCCCAGATTGCCGGGCGACACGTCGACGCCGTGCACCTGCGCAAACAGATCCGCCAGCGGCAATGTGATCCGGCCCACGCCACAGCCGAAGTCGACACAGCTTTGGTACGCGTCGATGTCGATCCCGTTGCGCGATGCGGTTCTGCGCAGATCGGTCACCTGCAACTTGCCGGTGTCAAAGAAGTCGTCAGCGTGGTCCTGGAACACATCTGCGCGGAATTCATTGGCCGTCAGGACGGACCAATGCGGTTCGCTTTCGCCCAGGCGCGTCCATTCGTCCTGCACGCGGGCGAACAGCCGGTCGCGCACAGCGTCCGACACATCCACGTCGATGGACAGTTTTTCCTGTCTGAGGTTGTCGTCCAGAATGGAGCGATCGACCTGGTATTCCTTGTATTCGGGGCTGTGGATGAAGGAGTCGATGATCTGCCGGGCCGTCAGCGCCTGACGGGCCCGCTGGCGCAGGACGTCATCGCTTTCTGCGGCGCGTCCAAGCAGGGTCTGGTAGCATGCTTCCACCAGCTCGCGCGACGAAAACCACCGCCCCATACCGATGTTGATCGAGAATTTTCCGATGTTCATTTACAGGTAGATACCATTCTTGCGCCGGACCTGTCGCGTCTTCATGTCACGCTGGTGTCCGCCGGCAGCAATGCGACCGGCGCATCCTCTGCCCGGACGAAGTCGAGCGCGGGTGTTTCGGCCACCGCGGTCAGGCGTTTGAATTCATAGCGCAGTTCGCCTGCCTCTTCATCCGAGGCGACGATCAGGCATTGAAAGAGGTGGATGGCCCCGTCGTAGAGGTCCACATATCCGCGCAATTGCGGCGCGGCCTCGGCCTGCATGGAAAATCCGGTCTTCCACATGCGCAGCACGGGGTAGGTCACGCCGTCGACCGACAGACGCAGGCGGGACGCTTTCTTCAGCGATTGCAAGCGCGCGCTGTCGAGCCCGGCCTGCACCTCTTTTGGTACGAATGTGGACATGGCAGTGTTTCCTTTCCGTCCCCGCGCCAGAAGATGGGCCGCAGCATGAGTCGTTCCAGTTAAATTCTGATGTCGGCTTGCGAGTCTTTCGGGTTGTGGCTTTCCTGTGACTCTCGTTGCATGCATGTGCGCAGGCGCAGGGCCAGTGCGCGAGCGCCTTGCTTGGTCCGGGGGGCCCGCCCAACTACATCGGCCCCAAGGCAGACAGGAGACGCGACATGGGCCTTTTGGTAGACGGTGTTTGGCACGACCAGTGGTACGATACGAAATCGAGCGGCGGGGCATTCCAGCGCAGCCAGGCCAAGTTTCGCAACTGGATCACGGCGGACGGTGGTGCGGGCCCGTCGGGAGAGGGCGGGTTTGCTGCGCAAAGCGGGCGCTATCACCTTTATGTCTCCTATGCGTGCCCGTGGGCGCACCGGGCGCTGGTCTTTCGCAAGCTGAAGGGGCTGGAAAGTCACATCGGCCTGTCTGCCGTGCACCCCGACATGTTGTCGAACGGGTGGACCTTTGACACCGATGACAGGGGGGCCACGGGCGACACGCTGTACGGCCTGCCCTTTGCCCGCGACATCTATACCAAGGCCGATCCGCAGTTTTCGGGCCGCGTGACCGTGCCGATCCTGTGGGACACAGAGCGCGAGACGATCGTGAGCAACGAAAGCTCGGAAATCATCCGCATGTTCAATTCCGCCTTTGACGGGATCACCGGGAACACGGACGATTACTGGCCCGCGGACCTGCGCGCGGCGATGGAGCCTGTGAACGACCGCATCTACGACACCTTCAACAACGGTGTCTACAAGTCGGGCTTTGCCACCACGCAAGAGGCCTATGACAAGGCGGTTGGGCCGCTATTCGACACGATGGACTGGCTGGAAGACCGGCTTGCCGGCGCGCGGTACCTGATGGGGGATCGGCTGACCGAGGCGGATTGGCGGCTGTGGACAACGCTGGTGCGGTTTGATGCGGTGTATCACCTGCACTTCAAGTGCAACCGCAAGCGGCTGATGGATTACCCGAACCTGTGGGCCTACGCCCGCGACCTGTACCAGGTGCCGGGCGTGGCCGAGACGGTGAACATGGACCACATCGTGCGCCACTATCACTACAGCCACGAAAGCATCAATCCGCACCGGATCGTGCCCATCAATCCCGTCATCGACTTCGAGGCGCCGCACGGGCGCGCGGCCTAGCTGACGCCGTAATGTTCCACCATCGCCGCCAGGTCCTCTGGCGGCGTGCCCGCGGGCACGAAGGCGCAGGCATTGCTGGAATGATTGAAGATCGAACCGTCCGAAAAGAAGGTCGTGTCGGTGACAAAGATCACACGCGCCTCCGGGTGGCGATAGCTGGCGAAATCGGCCACCGCCAACGCGCTCCCTTCATCGAGGACCAGATCCATCACGATGATATCGGCGCTGTGCACGGCAAGGTGGTCGACTGCCTCGTCCTGGCCATTCACCAGCGAGACCGTCGCACCCTGACGTTCGAGGTGCCGTTGCCACAGCACGCCCAGCTCTCGCCGGCTTTCTACGATCAATACATTCATGGTCACTCCGAGACACCCCAACACGGCCCCGTCATTTTCGTTCTGGACAAGATTGTCTTAACAATCCGTTAACGTTTCACAAAATCTGTTAACGCATGTCCGCGCACTTGAAAACTGCGCAACATTCCGCTTTGAGCGGGCCAGATGTCGCCCAAACGGGCGGAAAACGCGCAGGAGCCTTGCATTTTGGTGCAAAAACGGGATCACGGTGGCGGTCTGGATAACGCGATATTGACCCATGGTGGGCGGCGGTCCGATTGGATCGACCTGTCCACGGGCATCAACCCGCAGCCCTTTCCGGTTCCCCCGATGACGCAGGATGCGTGGACCGCGCTGCCGGATCAGCAGGCGCGCGACCGCCTGATCCGCGCCGCACGGCAGATATGGTCCGTCCCCGATGATGCCGCAGTGCTGGCAACGCCGGGTGCGTCGGCCATCATCGCCCAGATCCCGCGACTGGCCAAAGCGCGCACGGCGCGCATTCCGACACCAACCTACAACGAACACGCCGCCAGCTTTGCCCTGCACGGGTGGGAGGTTGTCGACACGGGCACGGCAGAGGCATGCGTGCTGGTGCACCCGAACAATCCCGATGGGCGCCTTTGGTCCTGTGCCGATGCAGATGCCCCCCTGACTGTCATCGACGAGAGTTTTTGCGATGTCACGCCCAAGGCCAGCCTGATCAAACATGCGGCGGAACCGGGCACCCTGATCCTGAAAAGCTTTGGCAAATTCTGGGGGCTGGCGGGCGTGCGCCTTGGCTTCGTGATCGGGGATCCCGGCATGATTGCGCGGCTGGCCGAGATGCTGGGGCCCTGGCCCGTGTCCGGTATCGCGCTGGAAGTGGGGGCCACGGCACTGGAAGACCTGCACTGGGCCGACGCAACCCGCGACAGACTGGCCCGCGATGCTGACCGGCTGGATGCCCTGATGACCGCCAGGGGGGGGCAGGTCGTGGGCGGCACGCCCCTGTTTCGGCTGTATGACGTGGGCGATGCCGCCGCGTGGCAGGACCGGCTGGCGCAGGCGCGCATCTGGAGCCGCATCTTTCCCTATAGCGGCCGCTGGCTGCGGCTGGGCCTGCCTGCACGGGGCGATTGGGCACGGATCGAGGCGGCACTGTGAGCACGGCCGCCCTGCTGGTCCTTGCGATGATGCTGGACGCGCTGGCGGGCGAGCCGCGTTGGCTGTGGTCCCGTCTGCCCCACCCCGCTGTTGTGATGGGGCGGGCCGTCCATCTGCTGGACACCCGTCTGAACAGCGCGCCTGCTGCGCGCGCCAAGGGTGTTTTGGCCCTTGCCCTTCTTGTGGTTGGGGCGGGCCTGCTGGGCTGGGTGCTGGCCCATCTGGGTTGGGTGGTGCAGGTGATCGTCGCCGCCATCCTGTTGGCACACCGATCCCTTGTGTCCCATGTGGCGGATGTCGCCCGTGGATTGCGCCAGTCGACCGCCGAAGGTCGCCGCGCCGTGCGGTTGATTGTTGGCCGCGACGTGACCACCGCATCGGATGCGCAGGTGGCGCGGGCCGGGATCGAAAGCCTGGCCGAGAATTTCAGCGATGGTGTCATCGCCCCGGCCTTCTGGTTTCTGGTGGCCGGTTTGCCGGGCATCCTGATCTACAAGGTTGTCAATACGGCCGACAGCATGGTGGGGTATCTGACGCCCCGCCATGCGCAGTTCGGCTGGGCCGCCGCAAGGTTTGACGATGTCCTGAACTGGGTGCCTGCGCGCCTGACCGGTGCGCTGTTGGCCGTGGTTGGTGGTGTGACCGGACACCGGGCGCAGATCAGCGCCGATGCGGGCCTGCACCGGTCACCCAATGCCGGATGGCCCGAGGCCGCGATGGCCCGCGCCCTGGGCATCGCGTTGGCCGGTCCGCGCAGCTATCACGGCACGGTCGAGGACCTTGCCTGGGTCAACGGGGCGGGGCGGCGTGACATTGGCCCGCCGGACATTGACGCCGCCCTGTCGATGGTGTGGAAAACATGGGGGCTTGCCTTGTGTCTTGTTGTCTTGGCCGGAGTTTTGATGTGCGTGTTCTGAAGATCCTGTCCGTTGCCGTTGCGCTTTTGACATTGCCCGGTCTGGCCCTTGCCCAGTGCGGTGGCGGGTTTTCCGCCTTCAAGGCCGGACTGAAGGCCGAAGCGATGACACGTGGCATTGCTGCGGCCACGGCGGATGCGTTTCTGGCCCCGGTCCGGCAGGATCCCGCCGTGTTGCGTGCCGACCGCGCCCAGGGCGTGTTCCAACGCCCCTTTGTCGACTTTTCCCGCCGCCTGATTTCGCAGAACCGGATCGATACGGGCCGCGCCAAGGCCCGCCAGTGGGACGGCGTGTTCGACCGGGTCGAACGTGCCTATGGCGTGGACCGCACCGTGTTGCTGGCCTTTTGGGCGTTCGAGACGGACTACGGGTCGTTTCAGGGGGATTTCAACACCGCCAACGCGCTGGTGACCCTGGCCCATGATTGCCGTCGTCCCGGCCTGTTCCGCCCGCAGGTCTTTGCGGCGATGGAACTGTTTGCATCCGGTGATTTCGATCCGCGCCGCATGACGGGCGCCTGGGCAGGCGAGATCGGCATGGTTCAGATGCTGCCTGCCGACATCATCGAGAACGGTGTGGACGGCGATGGCGATGGTGCGGTGCGTCTCAAGACCTCGGCCCCGGATGCGCTGTTGTCGGGCGGCAAGATGTTGCAGCATTTCGGGTGGCGCGCGGGCGAGCCGTGGCTGCAGGAGGTTGTTGTGCCTGCGACCATGGATTGGAGCCTGAGCGGTGTGGGCAAGCCCCGCCCCGTCGCCGACTGGCAGGCCATGGGTGTGCGAGCGCGCAGCGGTGCCTTGGCGAACCTGCCTGCGTCCCTGATCCTGCCGCAGGGACACAAGGGGCCTGCCTTTCTCGCCTATCCGAATTTCGATGTGTATTTCGAGTGGAACCAGTCGTTTACCTATGTGCTGACTGCAGCCTATTTCGCGACCCGTCTGGGGGGTGCACAGGTCTATGATGCAGGGGCCCCGGAGGCGGGGTTGGGACCCGACCAGATGAAGCGGTTGCAGACGAAGTTGCAGGCGCGGGGCCATGACGTGGGCAAGATCGATGGCATTCTGGGCGCAGGCACACGGGCAGCGGTTCAGGCCGAACAGGCGCGTCTGGGCCTGCCCGCAGATGCATGGCCGACCCCGGCGTTGCTGAACCAACTTTGACAGCGCACGTTTGAGTTTTGGTAACGATTGGACTATATTCCAAGTATCGGAAGTTTTGTTCAGTTCAATCACCGAACAAAAGACCCGGCAGAGTTGCGCCTCTGCCGGGTCACTCTTTTTCAGGTCAGAGCCCGATCAAGAGCCGGATGACCGCGATTGCCAGCGTCGCCAGTGCGACCGCGACCATCCATCTTCGGAAGTTTCTCTCCGTCAGTTCAATCACCCCCTTTCGCGGCCCAGGTTGGGCTGCGACGCCAGGATGGTGAGAAAGTCGAGAAGATTTGGTTAAATTGCGCTGGGTCAGGGGCGGATCGGGAACCGCTCACCCTTCTCGGTCAGCATGACCACCCGGCCACCGTTTTCGACATACCGATCGCAGCGCCCGAACCCGTTGCGGAAGGCGATGCAAACCGTGCCATCGGCGCCCACCTCATACCGGCCAAACGCCGTCCCGCCTCCGTTGGCATACGTGTAGGAATACGCACCGCCAACCGAAAACCTGGACTGCCCGTCGTCAAAAAATGTCAGCGTCCTGCCCTCGATCAATGCGGTGACAGCCCCCCGATCCAGCGGCGCATCGCCGCGTCGCACGGCCCAATCGTTGGCAAAAGTCGGCGTGGCCAGCAGGCCCAGAAGCAAAATCAAACGCATGACGCGACGCTAGCACGTCAGGCGCACACAGACCCGTCACGACACGGTGACTGGTTCAGGCGACCAGCGTCTCGGCCTTCTTGAGGTCGACCGACACCAGTTGGCTGACGCCCTGTTCGGCCATGGTCACGCCGAACAGACGATCCATGCGCGCCATGGTGACGGCGTGGTGCGTGATGATCAGGAAACGCGTGTCCGTGCGGCGGCACATCTCGTCCAGCAGGTCGCAGAACCGGGTGACGTTCGCATCGTCAAGCGGGGCGTCCACCTCGTCCAGCACGCAAATGGGCGCCGGGTTGGCAAGGAACACGGCAAAGATCAGCGCCATGGCCGTCAGCGTCTGTTCGCCCCCCGACAGCAGGCTGAGCGTCGACAGTTTCTTGCCCGGCGGTTGGCACATGATCTCAAGTCCCGCCTCCAGCGGGTCCTCGCTTTCGACCATCACGAGGTTCGCCTCGCCCCCGCCGAAAAGGTGGGTGAAGAGCAGCGAAAAGTTGGAATTCACCTGCTCGAAGGCCGTCAGCAGACGTTCGCGGCCTTCACGGTTCAGGCTGGCGATCCCGCTGCGCAGGGTCTTGATGGCTTCTTCAAGGTCCGCCTTTTCACTGACCAGGGTGTCGTGTTCTTCCTGCACCTCCTTGGCGTCTTCCTCGGCCCGCAGGTTCACGGCCCCCAACGCATCGCGCTGGCGCTTCAGGCGTCCCACTTCGGTTTCCAACGCCTCTGCCCCCGGCATCTGGTCGGGGGTGACATCCAGCGCGGTCAACAACTGGTTGGGCGTCATCTGCTGGTCTTCGGCAATGCGTTCAGCGGCATAGGCGACAGTTTCACGCGCCGCTTCCGCGCGGGCCTCGGACCGGGCGCGGGCCTCGCGGGCCTCTGACGCCAGGCGCTCGCTTTCGCGTTCGGCCAGGGCGGCATCCCGCAACGTGCCTTCGGCTTCGGACAGGGTGTTGGCCGCTTCGGCCTTGCGCGCCTCTGCGCGGGCGATCTCGTCGCTCAGGGCCGCGCGTTTGGCGGCCAGTTCGGCCGGGGCCGCCTGGGCGGTTTCAAGCTCGGCCTCGGATGTCGCCTTGCGGTCGATCAGTTCCGCGGTGCGGCGCTCCGCCGTCTCGAGCCGGTGCTTCCAGCCGCTGATTTCCTTGGTGATCTCTTGCGCGCGCTTGAGGCGCGCCTCGCCCGTGCGGCGCAGATCGTCATGCGCCGACCGGCGCGACATCATGGTGATGCGCGCGGCCTCGACCGTCATGCGCAGGTCTTCGACCTCGGCCCGGGCCGCGTCCAGATCGGGCAATTCCGCCAGTGCCGCCTCGGCCTCCGCCACCCGCGCCCGCGCGGCCATGGCATCCTCTTCATGCCGCGTCACGGCCAGCCCAAGGGACTCGAGCCGCCCCTCGGCCAGGTTGCGATCCGCCTCCGCGCGGCTCAACGCCCGCGCGGCGTCAGCCACCATCCGGTCCGCCTCGCGCCGGGCGGCGCGGGCCTGTTTGTCGGCCTCTGACAACGCGGCCATGCGGGCGGTCAGCGCCTCATGGGCCTGCCGGGCACCATCCGCGCGAGACGTGGCGCGTTCCAGCGATTGCTTCAACTCTTCCAGACGGTTGAGCTGTTGCAGGCGCAGGGCCGCAGCACTTGGCGCATCTTCGGCCCAGGCGCGGAACCCGTCCCAGCGCCATACGTCCCCTTCCTGCGACACCAGCCGCTGGCCGGGTTTCAACAAAGGTTGCAGGCGGGCCGCATCATCCGCATCGACAAGGCCGATCTGCGACATGCGGCGAACCAGAACATCCGGCACCGACACGTGCTGCGTCAGCGCGGTGACGCCATCGGGCAACGCCTGATCCGTGTCGTAGGGCGGCAGGACCGCCCAGCCCGAGGGACCATCCGCGTCAACCTCGGGCGCGCGCAGATCGTCGGCCAATGCAGCCCCCAGCGCCTTTTCAAAGCCCTGCTGAACCTGCAACCGGTCGAGGATCTGACCGCCTTCTGCCGTGTCCCGTTCCACGAGCTTGGCCAGCGCGCCCGCCTCGGCCCGCAGTGCGTTCATCTCGCCCTCGGCCTCGGACCGTTCGGCGCGCGCGTCGGCCTCGCGCGATTGGGTTTCGGCGCGCGCCTCTTCGGCGGCGGTCAGGGCCGCGTCGGCGCGTTTCGCGGTTGCCTCGGCGTCTGTCACCGACGTCTGGGCCGCGTCGAAATCTGCGCCCGCCTTGTCCAGCGCCGCGCGACTGGTTGCCACGGCATCGCGGGCCTTGGCCGCTTCGGCCTCGGACTTGGCCTCGACCTTGCGGCTGTCTTCGAGCAGGCGTTGGGCCGACCCGTGGCGGGCGGCCAGACGAGCGACATCCTCGGTCTTGTCGGACTGGTCGCCTTCGCGTGCCTGCAGGACCTGGCCCGCCTCGCGGGCGGCTTCGGCGGCATCGGCCAGCAGGCCATCGTGGCCTTCGCTGGCTTTCGCGATTTCGGACGCTTCCCATTCCAGCCGTTCGATCGTCTCGCCCGCGTCCTTGTTCAGCCCGCCCTCGCGTTCGATGTCGCGGGCCAGTTGGGCGATGCGGTTGGTCAGCGTTTCGATGGCCTGTTCGGCCTGCTGTTCCTGATCGGACAGCGTATCGCGCTGCACGGCGAGCCGTTGCAACACGGCGGCGGCAATCGCGTCTTCCTCGCGCAGGGGCGGCAGGTCGTCTTCCGCCGCCTGGCGGGCCTTGGCCGACAGGCGCACGGCCCCTTCGGCCTGGGCCGCGGCGGTGGTGCGGCCGCGCAATTCGTCATCCGCTGCCGCGCGCGCCTCGTCCGCTTCGCGCCAGCGGCGGTACAGCAACTGCCCTTCGGCCTTGCGCAGGCTGTCGCCGATCTCGCGGTAGCGGGCGGCCTGGCGGGCCTGGCGGGCCAGTTGCGCAAGCTGGGCGGCCAATTGTTCGATCACGTCATCGACGCGCGCAAGGTTCTGTTCCGCGCCCTTGAGCTTCAGTTCGGCCTCGTGCCGCCGTTGGTAGAGACCGGAGATGCCTGCCGCCTCTTCCAGGATGCGGCGGCGGTTCTTGGGCTTGGCGTTGATCAGTTCGGCGATCTGGCCCTGACGGACCAGCGCGGGGCTGTGCGCGCCGGTCGAGGCGTCGGCAAACAGCATCTGCACGTCGCGCGCCCGCACGTCTTTGCCATTGGTCTTGTAGGCGCTGCCCACGTCGCGCGTGATCCGGCGGATGATTTCAAGCGCGTCCTGATCGTTGAAGCCCGCGGGCGCCAGCCGTTCGGAATTGTCGATATGCAGGCTGACCTCGGCAAAGTTGCGGGCGGGCCGGGTGGCGGCACCCGCAAAGATCACATCCTCCATCCCGCCACCGCGCATCGCCGTGGGGCGGTTTTCGCCCATCACCCAGCGCAGCGCCTCGAGCAGGTTGGACTTGCCGCAGCCGTTGGGGCCCACAACACCGGTCAGCCCGTCCGCGATGATCAGGTCGGTCGGGTCCACGAAGGACTTGAAGCCGGTCAGTCTGAGTTTCGAAAAGCGCAAGTGTGGCCCTGTCGCGTGAGTCTGGTTGGGCTGGCATGGTGGACGGAGGCTTGCGGCCCTGTCAACGGCAGCACCCCACAAACTGCGGAATGGGCGGGGTTATCCACAAGATATTGCGGTATCGCGCCTCAAATCACGGTGCAATCCAGGTCCAGCACCCGTTCGCCCGTGGCCGGGCTGACATAGCTGTCGAGGGTGTAACAGCTGTATTCGTCCTGCGGCGTCAACCGGTCGATCCGGGGACCGCCCTTGCCGCAATCAAGGATGCCGGTGGCCAGTGCCTGATCGCCCCGCACCTCCTTGACCCTGCACCCGCTGACCATTTCCATCGCCGCCGCCGCGCGCTGTTTGATGGGACCGAAACGGGGGGCGTATTGCATGTTCGTGCGCAGGGCTTCGGCCAGACGGCCATTGACGCGCACGTCAAAGGTGGAGCCGTCCACGGTCACCGTGGTGGCGGGCAGGCCGCGAAAGTGCGGGCCTGCGGTGTTGCAGGCCGTCAAAGCAAAACACATGAAAAGAAGTACACGCATGGCCGCACCAAACCGGATACATAGTTAATTCCGCGTTAAGATTTGCGCGCGCGCGGTACGTTAACCCGGCGCAGCCGGTGCTTCATCGGTGTACGGGTTGTGCACGGGTTGTGCACATATCGTGCATCGCGATTTTTGACCTTCATCTCTATGAAAAGAAGGTGAATCCGCCCCGCGACTCGGCCTCCGCTTCAGCGATTGCACGCCCGGCGTACTGGTCATATGATTTTACCAATTTGCGCCGGAGATCTCATGCCCTTTCGCCCCGTCCAACCCGATAAACTCTCAGCCGCCGTGATCCGGCAGATCGAGCAGCTTATCCTGCGCGGTATTCTGCGCCCCGGCGAACGGTTGCCGCCCGAGCGGGAGCTGTCAGAGCGCATGGGCGTGTCCCGCCCGTCCTTGCGGGACGCGATCGGCGCGTTGCAAGCCACCGGATTGCTGACGGCCAAGCCGGGCGCGGGGGTCTATGTGGCGGATGTGCTGGGATCGGCCTTTGCGCCCGCGTTGACCGAGCTTTTTGCGCGCCACGACGAGGCCGTGTTCGATTACCTGAGCTTTCGGCGCGACATGGAGGGCCTTGCCGCCGAGCGGGCCGCGCGATTGGGGTCCGATACCGACCTGGCGGTGGTGCAGACGGTGTTCGAGAAGATGGAGGCCGCCCATCCCAAGCGGAACGGAGAGGAAGAGGCACAGCTGGACGCGCAGTTCCACATGGCGATCATCGAGGCCAGCCACAATGTCATCATGCTGCACATGATGCGGTCGATGTATCAACTGCTGCGCGACGGGGTGTTTTACAACCGGCAGGTCATGTTCAAGCAGCGCACCACGCGGCAGGCGCTGCTGGACCAGCACCGCCAGATCAATGAGGCGTTGCAGGCCCGGGACCCGGACGCTGCGCGGGCGGCGGTGCAGGCGCATCTGGATTATGTCGAACGCGCCTTGCGGGATCAGCAGAAGGCCGAGCATAACGAACAGATTGCGCGCCAGCGGCTGGATCACGAGACCGGCGCCTGAGGCTTATGTTCCGGGGGGCTCCGCCCCCGGCCTGCGGCCTCCCCCGTCGTATTTTTGGTCGGAAGAAACAAAAAAACCCCGGCGCAGACGGCCGGGGTTCCTGCATCTCTGTTTCTGCGTGGCCTAGTGCAGGCGCGCGTCGACCTCGGCGATGGCGTCGTCGATCAGCTTGTTGCCGTCGGTGGCCGTCATCTGCTTGGCGATCACGTCGCGCGCGGCCTGCACGGCCACGACGGCGGCGGTGTCGCGCACCTCTTTGACCGCGCCGGCTTCGGCCGAGGCAATCTGGTCCGTCGCGGCGGCCATGCGGCGTTCGATGGACGCCTTGAGGTCAGCACGCGCCTGATCTGCGGCGGCTTCGGCGTCCTTCTTGGCCTGTTCGACGATCTTGTCGGCCTGTGCCTGGACCTCTTTCTGCTTGCGCTCGTAAGAGGCAAGCAGCGTCTGGGCTTCTTCACGCAGGGCGCGCGCCTCGTTGATCTCGGACTGGATGCCGGTTGCCCGATCGTCCAGCATCTTCGAGATCATGCCGGGGACCTTGAAGTAGAACAGGACCGCGATGAACAGGATAAAGGCGACAAGGACGATGAAGTCCGTGTTGCTCAGTTTCCAGAATTCGGACGAGAACGGGTTTTTCGAGGCGGCCAGGGCCGGTCCTGCGGCCAACGTGGCGAGGGATGTGAGGGTCAGGAAACGCATGATCTATCCCTTCATCCGGGCGTTGACGGCGGCAGTGATCGCGCGCGCGTCGGCCTTGCCACCCATCACGGCGACGATGTCCTTGGCGGCGTCCTTGGCCACCTCCTTGATCGCGTCCTGGGCACCGGCGCGAATGTCGGCAATGGCCTTTTCGCTTTCGGCCGCCCTGGCAGCGATTTCGGCGTCCGCCTTTTCGATGGCGACGTCGAGGTCGGCCTGAATGGCGGCCTTCGTCTCACCCGCGATGCGCTGCGCCTCGGCACGCGCGTCGGCCAGCGCCTTGTCATAGGCGGCTTCGGCCGCTTCTGCCTTGGCCTTCAGGTCCTCGGCCGCGGCGATGTCATTCGTAATCGTCCCCTGCCGTTCGGCAAGGATGGCTGCGATCCGCGGCAGGGCCACGCGTGACAGCACGAAATAGATAATGACGAGGGTGATCAGCAACCAGAAAATCTGGTTGTCAAACGTTCCCACGTTCAGCTGCGGCATGCCGGCCTGTGTGCCACCGGCCACGTCGGCTGCCGCATTGGTGTTGTCTGCCATAACAGTCGTTCCCCTGAGGTGACCCCGTGATCAGGGCCGAATTGCGAGCCGTACATCGGGCAGCGTGAACAGTATCACGCCGCCCGACCGTAAGGAATGCGTCTCAGAAGTCTTAGACGGCGAACATCAGCAGCAGAGCGACGAGGAACGAGAAGATCCCCAGGGCTTCTGCGAAGGCGATGCCGATGAACAGGGTCGCTGTCTGGCTGGCGGCTGCCGACGGGTTGCGCAGGGCGCCAGCGAGGAAGTTGCCAGCCACGTGGCCCACCCCGATTGCGGCGGCGCCGGAACCGATTGCTGCCAGGCCTGCGCCGATGTGTGCGAGTTCACCTTCCATGTCTAATCTCCTTACGATTGGAAGTTGGATGTATTGCGGGGCGCCTGCCCCGCGATGCATTAGTGATGCGGGTGCAGCGCGTCCTTGAGGTACACGCATGTGAGGATCGTGAAGACGTAGGCCTGGATGGCCGACACCAGCACTTCGAGCCCGTAGATCGCCATGACGCCGATGATGGCGACAGGGGCGATGGCGGCGACCTGGGCAAAGCCTGCGAACACTTTCAGAACCGCGTGGCCCGCCATCATGTTGCCTGCCAGACGGATGGAGTGGCTGACGGGGCGCACGAAGTAGGAAATGATTTCGATGATCGCGAGGATCGGGCGCAGCGGCAGTGGCGCGCTGGAGACCCAGAAGAGGCTCAGGAACGAGGCACCGTTCTTGACGAAGCCCAGGATCGTCACGGCAAAGAACACGCCGAAGCCCAGGATCGCGGTGACGGCGATGTGCGATGTGGTTGTGAACGACATCGGGATCAGCCCGAGGAAGTTGGCGCAGAGGATGAACATGAACAGCGTCATGATGTAGGGGAAATACTTGATCCCGTCCTTGCCGGTCACATCCTCGACCATCTTGTAGACAAAGCCGTACATCAGTTCGGCAATCGACTGGCCCCGGCCCGGCACGGTGGCGCGCTTGGACGTGGTCAGAACCATGAGGGCGAAGACCGCAAGGACCGCAAGCGCCAGCCACAGCGTCACGTTGGTGATCGTGTACCAGTGCACGTCATAGCCGCCGAACAGCGGTTTGACCTCGAACTGATCCATGGGCTTGAAGGACAGCCCACCACCTTTTGCTTCGTCTGCCATCCGGCTCTCTCCGTCCTAGCCCCGCGGGGCGTCGTCATCTGCGGCCTCTTCGGCCTCTTTCATGCTCTGGACCTCTTTCGCGCTGCGCATCATCGTCTGGATGCCGGCCGCGAAGCCCAGAAGCACAAATATGATCATGAGCCACGGTGTGGTGCCGAACAGCGCGTCCAGCCCGTATCCCATGCCAAAGCCGATCCCGATACCAGCCACCAGTTCGATCACCATGCGCCAGGCCAGCTGTGCCTGGGAGTGCGGATCCGGTGCGCGGGGTTTGGGGGCGTGTTCATCCTTGACGGCGTCGATCCTGGCGCTCAGGGCCTTCAGTCGATCTGCGTCTTCGGGGTCGGTCACGCGCCTTTGTCCCGTCATTTGGGTTGGGGGTTGGATATGTCGGGCCGGGATGCGAGTCAACGCGCTCTTGCCTTTGCGAGAGTGGCGCCTAACCCACTGTTTTATTGCATATTTATCTGAACAATGAAGGTAAGGGCCAATGCGCCGCACCCGCCCGGTCGGCCAATCATGCGCATATCCGCATGTTCAACCATTTGGTTGATTTTCATCCGCTGCGCAAAGCCGTGGTGTGATCCAACAGCCATGACCGCACCGATCGCACCGCCTTGCGCCGCCCCGATTGGCCACTGGTCAGCAGGTGGAATGACCCCTGTCGAAAGCCCACATCCGACACCCGCACCAGACGCCCTGCCGTTTCGTCCAGATGGGTGCCGTCCGACGCGCCAAGATAGATGCCCGCCCCATGCACTGCCGCTTCGAGCGCGAGATTGGCGCGCATGCGCCAGGGCGGATCCGGCACCTCCACCCTGAAACCCGCGTGCTTTGCCCAGTCGATCCAGATGTTCGGCCCGCGATCGCGCAACAGGGGCCGTTCCGACAAATGCGCGGGGCGCAGGGTGTCATCCGACAGATAGCCGGGTGCGGCAAAAGGATAGATCGGTGCGTTGCTGAGCAGGTCCGAGGGTTGGTCCAGCGATCCGGTCTTGGCATAGCGGATGGCGAGGTCGGCCTCGTAGCGGTCCAGGTCGGCCAGGTCGTTGGACCCTACCAGGCGCAGGTCGATATCCGGGAAATCGGTCTGGAATTGCGACAAGAGCGGGATCACGATCTTGATGGCAAAGACCGGCTCGCTGTTGACCACCACACGGCCTGCAGGCGTGTCGGCCAGTCCTTCGGTCGCTTCGCCGATCACGTCGAAGGCGGGTGTTATCCGGTTGAGATAGTGATCCCCTTCGGCTGTCAGCGCCACGCCGCGGGATGCATCGCGGAACAGCTGCACGCCCAGCCGCGCCTCGAGCCCGCGCACATGGCGGCTGATGGCGGAATGGCTCACCCCCAGTTCCTCCGCCGCGCGCGAGAAACTCTCGTGGCGCGCCGCCGCCTCGAAGGCGCGCAGGGCATTGAGCGGGGGCAAGGTGCGGGACATGGGGATACTTGTGCCTAAAACGCACAGGTTATGTCAAACAACTCTGTTTGTGGTCGCGGTGAAACAGGCGCAATATCACCGCACCCCTCAATAAACGAGGCTTATCATGCTTCTGACCCGTCAAAACGCGCTTCTGCGCGCCCTGTCTACTTGTGCCAAAATCTGGCGGCATGTTCGCAAACCCAAAGCGATCAAAGGCACCGCCTTGCCCCCGTTGAGCGATCACATCGCGCGCGATATCGGCCTGACCCCGCACGAACGCGAGCTGATGTCGCACCACTGGCCCTCGCGCGACAGCCGCCACCCGTTTCTTTGATCGCTTCCCCTTGGGCCAAGGCCCCGGTACAACGGGCCATGGCCGATCCGCTCGACACCGTCTTTTCCGCCCTTGCCGATCCGACGCGGCGGGCCATCCTGACCATGCTTCTGGAAGATGACATGGCCGTCACGGATGTGGCCGAACCGTTCGAGATGTCGTTGGCCGCCATTTCCAAACACCTGACGATCCTGACCCGCGCGGGCCTGATCAGCCAAGAGAAACGCGGGCGCGTGAAATGGTGCAAGCTGGACCCCGACGCTATGCGGGGCGCGTCCGTCTGGATGCAGGGCTTTGGTCAATTCGAACCTGTGAACCTGGAGGCGTTCGAGCGGTTCCTGGCGCAGGAGCTGCCCGACCGTCAGGCGTGAACGGGCTGGTTCTGCGCCGAATTCAGGGTGTCATATCCCGACAGGTCGAACCGGCAATCCGCGCGCGCCCACCCGGCGGCGTCAAACCATATCGGTTCGGCCAGCAGCTTGAAATCCTCGAACGGCACACCGGGCAGCGTCCAGCCCATCGAATGCGACATCGCCACCCGCACGCCCGGCTTGGGGTTGATCCCGTCCCGAATATCGCGCAGGCCCAGCTTCAGATGGTGGGCGATATCCCAATGGCGCACGCGGCCCTTCTCGCGCGTGGCGACCCAGCAATGCATGTCGGTGGTGTGGTCGCGCCGCTCAACCGGGATGAAGTAGCCCGCGACATAGCCCGCCTCGACCCCGGCGGCGCGCAGGCTGGCCACCAGATAGGCGTTGATGTCCACGCAGGACCCGGTGGTGATGTCACATAGCTGCGGCATTGCATCCGTGTCGTCATAGAAACGATCATTGGTGTGACCATAATCAAAACACGACGTGACATGGGCGACCATGGCCTCGATCCCGCCCTGCGCGACGATGTGCCGGGCCTCGTCGGTCAAAGCGGGTGCGGCGCGCGTGAACCTGCTGTCATGCGCTGCGAACATGGCATCGGGGGCTTGCGATGGCGCTGCGTCAAAGGCGTAGCGCAGTGTGATCTGATCCGCGCGCGGCGTCAGGATCAATGCGTCCTGGTCCAGGGCCGCACAGGACACCCTGCGTATGTCCGCACCGTTCACCTCAAGGCCCAGACAGGTCGCCGCCGGCGTGCTGAGCCCGACAGGGGCCAGGATGCTGCCATCGCGGTCAACCGTGACCGTCACATTCATTTCGATAATCATGAAACTATTTGCACCACGTTTGGTAACAGGATCATGTCGCCCGCTCGTCATCCCGCAGCAGCATCGACAGCGCCACCATGGTCAGCCCGACCCCGACCCAGACGATGCCCGGCGGCAGACCATTGCCCAGCGCCACCTCCCACAGGATCACCCAGCTGGGCGTCAGGTAGGTATAGGCCATGACCTTGGCCGACGGCAGGCGCAACGTGGCGAACTGCAACAGCACAAAAGTGGCCGACGAGGCAAAGATCGCCACATACAGGATGGTCACCCAGACGATCCCGGGCAGGTCCGCCCACGGCGTTGCCATCAGGTCGCGCCACCCCCACAGGGTCAACAGGACGGCCCCCGCAACCAGCATCCCGAAGGTAAAGACCACCGCAGGCTCGCCCCGGTTCAGCTTGCGCACCATCGGGGTATAGATGGCGTGGCTGACGCATCCAAAGAAATAGATGACCTCGCCCCGCCCGACCTCGAACGCCAGAAAGGCCGCCAGGTCCGCGCGAAAAATCACCCACAGGGCACCCGTTGCCCCAACCGCGAGGGCCAGCGCCATCCGGGGTGTCGTGATCTGGCGCAGCAGGATGTAGCCGAAGACGCCAGACATGACCGGCGTCAGGGTGAAGACGGCCGCCGCACTGACCGGAGCGGCGGTTTTCAACCCCTCGAACATCAGGACAAAGTAGATGGCAAAGGTCGCGCCCAGAACGGCATAGCGCCAGGGCGCGTTGAGCGCGGCACGCGGTATGCCGCCCCGCGCCGCAACCGCCACGCCGATGACCAGCGCCGCGATCCAGAACCGTACGGCGTTCAGGGCGGCGGGGGCGATGTCGTTCGCCGCCAGCGCGCCCAGTGAAAAGGACCCGGCCACCAGCGCCGAAAACAGAAGCATCGCGGCATGGCCGCGCAAGGCAGGGGTCACAGGACGTGCCAGTCCTTGGACCGTTCCTTGAGAAACGTGAGAAAGGCCTGCACCTTGTTGGTGCGGTGCAGATCGACATGGGTGACCAGCCACAGGGGCGACGACCAATCCTCGCGCGGGGTCGTGATTTCGACCAGGTCGGGGTTGGCGCGCGCCTCCATCACCGGCAAAAATCCGATGCCAGCCCCCGCCAGAACCGCCTGTTCAAGGGCCCGCACATCTGTCGACCGGAAGGTGATGTCGTCCTCGGCCACCTGACTGCGCAGCCATTTGTGAAACGGCGCGCGGTTGTCGGCGACATCATGGCTGACAAAGCGGTGCCCCTTGGCGGCGCCGATGTCGTCGGGGCGCCCATGTTCGGCCACGTATCCCTTGGTCGCATACAGCCCCATGGACTGCCGCACGAAAGGCTGGACCACGTTGTCGGGCTGGTCCGGCGCGTTGCCCGCGCGGATGGCCACATGTGCCTCTCCATATTCCAGGCGGAACAGACGCTCACCCGTCAGATACCGCACGATGACATCCGGGTGTTTTTGCTGGAACTCGGTCAGCACGGGCGCCATGCGCGGCGCCATCGTGACCAGAGAGGTCACGACAAGTTCGCCCGACACTTCGGTGCCGCGTCCCTTGATGCGGCCCACCAACTGGCTGAACTGATCATCCGTGGCCTGCGCCACGCGAAACAGGTCGTCGCCCGCCTCGGTCGGGGTGTAGCCGCGCGCGTGGCGCTGAAACAGCTTGACGCCCAGCCGCCCTTCCAGCGCGTCGATATGGCGGATGACCGTGGCATGGTGCACGCCCAGCACATCCGCCGCACCGCTCACGGTGCCCATGCGCGCCACCTGATACGCGGTCTTGATTTCGTCCCAATTGTCCATGGTCAACGTATTCTCTGTGCAAATTCTAACAGATGCTGTTGATTTTCAGTAATTGCGTTCGAATTTGCAATATCCAATTCTATCAGCACACCACGACATTCTTATCCCATACCGAGGACCCGACAATGACCATTCTGCATATCGACAGTTCTGCCCGCACCCAAGGGTCGGTGACACGTGACCTGAGCGCCCGCATCGTCGCCAAGCTGGGGGGCGATGTGATCCGCCGCGACCTGACCGAAGCACTGCCTCAGATCACCGAGACATGGGTAAACGCCAACTTCACCCCCGTGGACGACCGTGATGCCGCACAGCGGGACACGCTGGCCCTGTCCGACAGCCTGGTGGAGGAACTGAACGCCGCCGACACCATTGTCATCGGCGCGCCCGTCTACAACTTTGGCGTGCCGGCCGCCCTGAAGGCCTGGATCGACCTGGTTGCCCGCGCCGGTGTGACCTTCAAATACAGTGAAACCGGCCCCGTCGGCCTGTTGCAGGGCAAGCGCGCGATTATCGCCATCGCCACCGGCGGCACAGCCGTCGGATCCGAGATCGACTTTGCCACCGGGTACCTCAAGCACATCATGGGCTTTATCGGCATCCACGACGTCGAGGTGATCGCCGCTGACCGCGTCATGGCCCATGGCGAAGAGGCCGTGGCCGACGCCAAGGCCGAGATCGAGAAGCTGGCCGCCTGATCCGCGCCACCCCTCACCGCAATAAAGCCCCCGTCCGTGCGGCGGGGGCCAATCGTTTCAATGGCAGTGGTACGGCTGCGATCCGGCATGGCAGCACTGTCCGGGGGGCGACGATTTCCGACAGCCTCCGCCGTGATAAACGGCTTGCGCGGATGACGCGGACAAAACGGACGCCGCAAAACCGGGCGTAGCCATGGGTCCGGCCAGGGAAAAGGATGCGAGGGTTACAAATACAAGTTTCAATCGAACTCCTGTGCGCAGTGCGCGGCAATTAAAGGTTAACGGAAGGTTAACGCGCGCAACGCCGGCAGGTTCCGGGACTTGTGAACAAGCGGTTCCGATCTGTAGCGTGCCCCCATGACCGTGGTCCGCAACCTGCCCAGCCAATTGATCCTCGCCCACGCCCCGTGGTTTCTGGGCGGCGGCCTGATCGTGTGCATCATCGGGTGCGCGGCGGCGGGTCTTGCGCTGCTTGCGGCAGGCGAAACCGCGGGCCTGCTGACGGTCGCAGCGGGCGCAGGTGTGCCCCTTGGCATCTTCGCGATGGCGATCAAGCGGGACCAGGTGATCTTTGACGCGCGCGCAGGCACCGTCACCGTCCAGCGCCGCACCTTGCTGAAATATGCCAGCGCGGTGCACCCGCTGGACGGCGTGCGCCGGGCCGAGGTCGAGGCGTTTTCGGACACGGCCCGCCCGGTTCTGACCTTTCACGGCAGCACGGCGCCCTATCCGCTGGTCGAAGCGTTCCAGTCCGGCAATGGCCCGCGCCATTCAGCCCAGGCCATAAACGATTGGTTGCGGACCTACCGGCGGGCAGCCTAGCGCCCGGACCAGATGTCGGCCTCGGTCAGGCCCATTTCGGCCAGGTCCGGTGCCCGCCGTCTGGCATCCGCGTCCCACGACATGTAAAATTCATCAAGCTGCGGCGGCTGAACCGGGGTCAGGCTGAGCAGGCCATGCACTTGCCCGCGGTGATGGATCTGGTGCTGGATCAGATGCAGAAAGGTGCGGTCGAACCGGTCCTCCTGCACCCCGCTGTCGCGCGGCATCAGCACCGTGCGGCCAGGGTCGGACAGGGTCGCATCCTCGGTCACCGCGATCAGGCGCCGGTCGACATCCCGTTGCGCGGCCCTGAGAGCGTCAAGGTCACGATGCGGCACGTCGTCCACAAAGGCGGACGGTCCCATACACGCCCCTTCCAAAGCAGACACATAGAACCAATCTACGATCAGGATGTGGTTCAGCGTCGCGATGATCGAGCCGAAGAACGATGCGCGCGGCGCGTCCAATTCGGCCGGCGTCAATCCGGCGCACGCCCGATGCAGACGATGGTTGGCCCATGCGTTGTTGTAGGCCTGAGGAACAAACAGCTGGGTCATGCGGGCCTGTCCTTTCCTTGGGCGGTGCCCAAAAAATTGTGCCGAATTGATCAGGATCAGGGCGCGCGCGCCCCCGGTCCCTATCCTGGAACCGGTACCAGACAGGAGACGGACCATGAAACACTTCATCGCCACCTTCGCCCTGATTTGCAGCGCACCGCTCAGCGCAGGCGCGCAGGACACCAGCAATGGCGCGACCCTCTATCAACGGCATTGCGCCACCTGCCACGGGGTCGAAGCGCGCGGGGACGGTCCGATGCGCCCGGCCTTGCTGCTGCAACCGCCCGGCCTGCGCGATCTTGCGGCGCGGAACGACGGGGTCTTTCCCATCGCCCGCGTGGTGTCCCGCATCGACGGGCGCGACCCGCTGGTCAGCCACGGATCACCCATGCCGGTCTATGGCTGGTATTTCGAGGGTGAGGACACCGCGCTGAAAGCCGAAACCGGGCAGCCCATTCTGACCAGCAAGCCCATCGTGGACCTGATGGCCTATCTGGAGAGCATTCAGGAATAGCGCACGACATCCAGCCACGACTTCAACGTACATCGTGCGCCCCCGCGCGCGCGACACGCCAACACGTGCAAACAAAATCCCCCCATCGGTCGAATAAACCGCACCGACCTCGTGTTTCCTCATCACAACGACATTGATGAGTGCGACACAGAGGGAATTGAACAATGCAAAAGATTGATGGGGTCAACTATCCGGACGACGTGCAAGGGGTGCTGGACGATGACAAGCTCGGCCCGATGTTTCGGGCGTATCTTAAGAAAAAGGGCACAGAAGCGAGCTATTTGTTTCTGGATGCCGCCAACAAAAAACAGGATCCGAAAGCACATTTCAAACAGTTCTTTGCCGACGGTGCCAAATGTGAAGTCAACGTAGAGTCCAAGCTGCTGCTGGCTGCCAAGAGATTGGGCAAGGCGCAGGACTGGAAGTCCAAGGAGTGGAAAGGCATCTACGAAGCCGCGGTCGCCAAAACCCGCTCGGTAATCGACCTGCAGTACCTTGATTCATTCTTCACATCCGACGCGTTCAAAGAACACCACTTCTATACGATTGAAAAAGACATGCTGCGCAAGAACTATCCAGCGCTGCTTAAGGATTTGAATACTGCTGACAAAAAGGCGGTCGCGAATGTCGCCGCATTGTTGAAAGCCGACAAGAAAAAAGCCCCGCGCGCTGTCAAAGCCTTGGTCAAGAAAAACAAAATCGCGGAAAAGCCCCCCGGTGTGATTAAGAAGATCAAGAAGGCATTCAAAATCAAGTAATTTAAGCAGGGCGCAGGCTTGGTTTATTCTTCGGCCTTTCCCCGCCTGCGCCCATTGTCCCCAAACCGCAAGGGGCCGCTCCCTGCACCGCGCATGAAACACCCCGGATGTGCGGGGCTGCGTTTCATCGGCACGTCCTGGCCAGACTGCCGCCTTTCACTTGACACGCAAAGCACACTCACCTATCTGCCCACCAACACCCGGAAGCTCATCCTTCCGGTCCCTTGGGTCACACCGGGATCGCCCTCCGTCAGCGCGTTGCGCCCACGGGGGCGGTCGTCGTTTGGGTCATCCCTTGGGGTCTCCACCGCCCGGTCTTATCTCGGGCATGAACGCAACGGTCGAAAGGATGCAGGCCCATGTTTGAAAATCTCTCCGAACGCCTCTCCGGTGTCTTCGACCGTCTGACCAAGCAAGGCGCGCTGAGCGAGGACGACGTCAAGACCGCCCTGCGCGAGGTCCGCGTGGCGCTGCTCGAGGCCGACGTGTCGCTGCCCGTCGCGCGCGATTTCATCAAGCGTGTGCAGGACGAGGCGACAGGCCAGGCCGTCACCAAATCCGTCACCCCCGGCCAGCAGGTCGTCAAGATCGTGCATGACGCGCTGGTGGCGACGCTCACGGGCGAAGGTGAGCCGGGTGCGCTCAAGATCGACAGCCCCCCCGCCCCCATCCTCATGGTCGGCCTTCAGGGCGGCGGTAAAACCACGACCACCGCAAAACTCGCAAAACGCCTCACCGAACGGGATGGCAAGCGCGTGCTCATGGCGTCGCTGGACGTCAACCGCCCCGCCGCCATGGAACAGCTTGCCATCCTTGGCACCCAGATCGGCGTCGACACCCTGCCCATCGTGAAGGGCGAAGACCCCGTCGCCATCGCCAGACGCGCCAAGACGCAGGCCAGCATGGGCGGCTATGACGTTTACATGCTCGACACCGCCGGTCGCCTGTCGATCGACGAAGAGCTGATGAGCCAGGTCGAACAGGTCCGCGACGTCGCCACCCCGCGCGAGACGATCCTCGTGGTGGACGGCCTGACGGGGCAGGACGCCGTCAACACCGCCCAGAACTTTGACGACCGCATCGGCATCACCGGCGTCGTCCTCACCCGCATGGACGGCGACGGCCGCGGCGGTGCCGCCCTGTCCATGCGCGCCGTCACCGGCAAGCCCATCAAGTTCGTGGGCCTGGGCGAAAAGATGGACGCGCTCGAAACCTTCGAGCCGGACCGCATCGCGGGCCGCATTCTGGGCATGGGCGACATCGTCAGCCTTGTCGAAAAGGCGCAGGAAACGATTGAGGCCGAACAGGCCGAAAAGATGATGAAGCGCATGGCCAAGGGTCAGTTCAACATGAACGACCTGAAGATGCAGCTGGAACAGATGATCAAGATGGGCGGTATGGAAGGCATGATGGGCATGATGCCCGGCATGGGGAAATTGTCGAAACAGGTGGCGGATGCCGGGTTTGACGACAAGATCCTCAAGCAGCAGATCGCCATGATTCAATCCATGACGAAAAAGGAACGCGCCGCCCCCCAAATCCTGCAAGCCTCCCGCAAGAAACGCATCGCCGCAGGCTCGGGCATGCAGGTCAGCGACCTCAACAAGCTGCTGAAAATGCACCGCCAGATGTCGGACATGATGAAGAAGCTCGGCAAGGGCAAGGGCGGCATGATGAAACAGGCGATGAAGGCGATGATGGGCAAGGGCGGCATGCCCGACATGGGCAACATGGACCAGGCCCAGATGGAAGCGGCAGCCAAGCAGCTTGGCGGCAAGATGCCCGGCGGCCTGCCCGGTCTCGGTGGTGGCGGTATGCCCCTGCCCCCCGGCCTTTCGGGGTTCGGCAAAAAGAAATGATCACCGCGCTCATCACATATGTGATCGACCCCGCAAAGGTCGATGCGTTCGAGGTCTACGCACGCGCGTGGATACACCTCGTAACGCGCATGGGCGGCATCCATCACGGCTATTTCCTTCCCTCCGAAGGGGCCAACAACAAAGCCTGGGCCATGTTCTCGTTCCCGTCGCTCGCCGCCTACGAAGCCTACCGCACGGAAATGGCCCAGGACGGCGACTGCCAACGCGCCTACCAACACGCGCAAGACACGGGCTGCATCCTCAGCTTCGACCGCACCTTCACCCGCCCCGTGCTCGACGGTGCCACAGTCGCGGAACTTGGCCTATGATCCCGACCGTCACCACCGACCGGCTGATCCTGCGCGGCGCACGGCGCGACGATTTCGACGCGTTTGCGGATATGCTCGCGGCGGATCGCACCGCCTATATGGGTGGCCCGTTCGACCGGGCGGCGGCGTGGCGGCTCTTTGCCATGAACCTGGCAAGCTGGCCGCTTGATGGCTTCGGCGCTTGGATGATCACCGACCGCACCACGGGCGCATTCCTGGGCGATGTGGGCATCACCCACCCGATCCGCTTTCCGGAACCCGAGCTTGGCTGGACGCTGACAGGCGATGCCGAAGGTCAAGGCTACGCCACCGAAGCCGCAAGCGCGGCCCTCGACTGGTACTGGACCAACACCGACGCCGACACGGTGGTCAGCTACATCACCCCTGGCAACACCCGCTCCGAAGCGCTCGCCTCCAAACTCGGCGCAACGCTGGGCCCCGATGCCCCCCTGCCCGACGGCGAAACGCCCGCGGAAACGGCGGTCTACCGCCACGGACGGCCCGCATGACCGCCGCCACGACCCTCACGACCGACCGCCTGACCCTGCGCCAGCCGCAGGCCAGCGACCTGCGCGCCTACACGTCCTATTGCGCCAGCCCCCGCACCAAGTTCGTCGGTGGCCCCTTTGCCGCGCCCAAGGCCTTTGACAAGTTCGCGGCCATGACCGGCCATTGGACGCTGCGCGGCTTTGGCCGTTACATCATGGAGCGTGACGGCACACCCATTGGTCACGTTGGACCGATGCAGCTTGATGACACGCAACCACCGGAATTCACGTGGACCCTGTGGGACGGCACATACGAGGGCCGTGGGCTTGCCACCGAAGCGGCCTGCCGGGTCCGCGATCACCTTCTGGGTGATCTCGGCTGGCCCGAGATGATCGTCCACATCCTGCCCGGCAACACCGGCTCCGTCGCAATCGCAAAGCGCATCGGGGCTGTCCTCACGAAGGACCCCGCGCCTGAATGGTACGATGGGGCGCATGTCTACCGCCTGACCGCAGGGGTGCCCGCATGATCACCCTGACCGGCACTCCAACGCTCACGACCGACCGGCTGACCCTGCGCGCCCCACGGCCCGCAGACGCGCCCACCTTTATCGCGTTCTACAAAACCGACCGCGCCCAATACGTGGGCGGCCCCAAGGACGATAAACGCGGGTGGGAATTCTTTTGCACCGAAATCGGCCACTGGGTCATGCGCGGCTACGGCATGTTTGTCGTGACTTACACGGGCGACGACACGCCGCTTGGCATCGTCGGCCACTGGAACCCGAAAACCTGGCCGGAACAGGAAGTCGGCTGGGTGATCTTCGACCCCGCGCTCGAAGGCAAAGGCGTCGCGTACGAGGCGGCCAAGGCCGTCATCGACTACACCTGGACCACGCTGAAATGGGACACCATCGTCAGCTACATCGCCTATCCGAACACGCGCTCCATCGCGCTGGCCGAACGTCTGGGTGCCGTGCGCGACGAAACCGCCGATACCCCCGGCAAGGCCTATGTCTACCGCCACCCGAGGCCCGCGGCATGACGTTCCCCTGCGAAACACCCCGCACCGGCGCCGCATCCCTTTTTGCGGTTGCCCTGCAAGGGCATCTGCCAATCCTTGCGACGGATCGCCTGATCCTGCGCGCGCCCCGCGTGACGGATTTCGACACCTACGCCGGGATCGCCTGCACCGACCGGGGCAAGCACCTGGGTGGTCCTATGACCCGCGAAGATGCCTGGCTCGACTTCTCCCAGATGACGTCCACCTGGCTCCTGCATGGCCACGGGCTCTGGACCATCGGGCACGCGGGCGACATCGCGGGCTTCGTCGTGCTGGGGTTCGAACCCGGCGACGCAGAACCGGAACTGGGCTACCTGCTGACGACACAGTCCGAAGGCAAGGGGCTGGCCTTCGAAGCGGCCCAAGCGGCCCTGTCCCATGCGTGGGACACGCTCGGCTGGTCCACGCTGGTCAGCTATATCGACCCCGCCAACACCCGCTCGATCAAGCTGGCGCAAAAACTTGGCGCGCTGCCCGATGGCGAGATCACGGACCACACCGGCACGGCCCTGGTCTATCGCTACCGGCGGGAGGGGACGTGATGCCCCATACCGCCATCCCCGTGATCGAAACCAGACGGCTGGTCCTGCGCGGCCCGCAGCCCGAGGATTATCCGGACTTCAAGGCGACATTCGCCTCCTACCGCTCCCGCTTCATGGGCGGCCCGCTGAACCCTTACGAGGCGTGGATGCTTTACGCCGCCGAAATCGGGCACTGGGACATCCGCGGCTTCGGCATGTGGATGATCCACGACAAGGACACCGATGACACCTACGGCATGGCAGGCGGCTGGCAGCCCGCAGGCTGGCCGGAACGCGAAATCGCCTGGATCATCTGGCCCGACAAGGCAGGCAAGGGCTACGCGCTCGAAGCGACGCATGCCGTGCGCGCGCATTATTATGCCAAGGGCTGGGGCGGCGCGGTCAGCTATCTTGATCCGATGAACCTCGACAGCATCCGGCTGGCCGAACGGTTGGGCGCCACCAAGGACAAAGAGGCGCAGACCATCGACGGCTCGGACGCCGTCTACCGGCACCCCTCGCCCGCTGCCCTGGATGGCACGCAACTGGCGCATGGGATCGAAATGGAAATCGGCCACTACGCCGACCCGATGTTCAAACCGAAAGGATGGGCGCTTGACTGATGCCGTCTCCAAAGCAGCCGAAGTGCTGGCCGACCACCGCGCCAGCATCGACCGGCTGGATGCGATCCTCGTCTATACGCTGGGCGAGCGGTTCAAACACACGCAGGCCGTGGGGAAACTCAAGGCCGCACACGACCTTCCGCCCTCTGATCACGCGCGCGAAGCCGCGCAGATCACCCGGCTCGAAGATTTGGCAAACCGGGCCGATCTGGACCCCGAGTTCGCCAAGAAGTTCCTGAACTTCATCATCGCTGAAGTCATTCAGCACCACCAAAAACACCAATCGTAGGGTGGGCAATCTGCCCACCACCCAAACAGAAACAAAAGGAAATACACCATGGCTATGAAAATTCGTCTCGCCCGCGGCGGCTCGAAAAAGCGTCCCTTCTACCGCATCGTGGCAGCAGACAGCCGCATGCCCCGCGACGGCCGCTACATCGAAAAGCTGGGCACGTATAACCCGCTCCTGCCCAAGGACAGCGAAGAGCGCGTGAAGATGAACATGGAACGCGTGCAGTACTGGCTGGGCGAGGGCGCACAGCCCACCGACCGGATCGCCCGTATGCTTGAAGCCGCAGGCGTCCTGGACAAGAAAGAGCGCAACAACCCCAACAAGGGCGCGCCTGGCAAGAAGGCACAGGAACGCGCAGAAGAGAAAGCAGCCAAGGCCGCCGAAGCGGCCGAAGCCCCTGCAGAAGAGGCGCCCGCAGAGGACGCCGCCGCAGAAGAAACGGCAGAGTAATCAGGGGTTCGGCGCGTGGATGCCTTTGAGGAAGACTTCCGCAGCCAGCTTCTGACCCTGATGGCGTGGCGGCGCGACGTGCGCCGATTTCGCACCGACCCCGTGCCCGAGGCAGTGCTGATGCGCTGCCTCGACACGTTTCGGCTGGCCCCGTCGGTGGGTCTGTCCGAACCCTGGCGCATCGTCCGGGTCCAAAGCGACACGGCCCGCGCCGCTGCAATCGAAAACTACAAGACCGCCAATGCACAGGCCCTTGCCGGTTACGACGGCGATCAGGCCACCAGCTACAGCCAACTCAAGCTGTCGGGCATGGAAGATGCCCCGGAACACCTTGCCATATTCTGCGACGACAGCACCGCACAGGGCCACGGCCTTGGCGCGGCGACGATGCCCGAAATGCGCCGCTATTCCGTGGTGGGGGCTATCACCCTGATGTGGCTCGCGGCCCGGGCGGACGGGCTGGGCATGGGCTGGGTGTCCATCCTGGATCCGGATCGGCTGTGCCGCGACCTGGCCGTGCCCGCAGGCTGGTCGCTGGTCGGCTACATGTGTGTCGGCTGGCCCGAAGAACCGTCCGACACACCCGAATTGGAACGCGCCGGTTGGGAACACCGCCACGATCTGCCCATTGAAACGCGTTAGCCGGCCGAAATCTTGAGCCCGGCCACACCGGCAACGATGGCCAGCGCCGACAGCACCTTGAGCGGTGTCAGCGCCTCGCCCAGAAACGCATATCCCAGCGCCACGGTGCCCAGCGTGCCCACGGCCGTCCAGATCGGATAGGCCACGCTCACCGGCAAGTCCCGCAAGGCAAGCGTCAGAAAGCCGATGCCCGCAATGACAGCGACGACGGTCACAACCGTGGCCCGCACATTCGTAAAGCCATCCGCATATTTCATGCTCATCGCAAAGGTCACTTCAAAGACCGCCGCAAGACCAAGATAAAACCACGCCATTGCGCGTCTCCCTGTTTGGAACTGATTGGTTCCTTAACTAGTATGCCTTGCGCGGGATGCAAGGCGTAAACAGGCATGGGCGCGGAAAACGCGCCCATGCCCGACCCGCCGTCAGGCCAGTGTCTTGGTGAACGTGACCTTGTCCTCGTCCGGTCCGAAAAAGCCCGGAATGGTTGCCACGTGATCATACCCGCGGGCCGCATAGAAGCGGCGCGCGCGGTCCTGATCCGGCGTCTGCGTGGTGTCGATCACCAGCAACCGGGCCGTGCCCAACGCAGCTTCGACCGACTGGATCAGGGCCGTTCCGGCCCCTGCGCCATGCAGGTCGGGCCGCGTCGCGATGGCCCGCAGGTTCCACGTCCGGTCCGTCATCGCTTCGGGCTGCACAAAGGCAAACCCGACAGGGGTGTCACCCTGCAACACCACCCGCCAGATGTCCTCGGTGTTCCCGTTCAGACCGGGGGCCATCATGTCGGGCAGCATGTCGCCCGGAAACAATGTGGCCTCGGCAATCGGGGCAAGAAACGGGATGTCGGTGTCACGCGCAGGGCGTGTTTGATAGAGGTCTGGCATAGCCATCCTTTCGTGTTTTCAATGTGTTGAATAGCGTTGCCAATGGGCAACGTCGCAGGTCCGATGGCACAGCCCAAACGTCCCGCCAAAGCGGGCGTTCCGTCCGTTGCTTGCGTCGCTTGCACGACGCCGGGGGCATGTGCCCGCTTATACCGACATAAAATCTCCGTCTCCGCGCCGTCGCGCGCGGTGCCCCGACCCTAGCTTAGGCACGCAGGCTCGGGCAACCGCGCACTGGACAAGCCACCGCATCGTGTCGCAAATGCATCTACTGTCCGATAAAGGAAACCGATGTTTGGATTGATCCGCACTGCTGTCCTGATCCTGATCGCCTTTGTGGCGGGTCTGATGTTCGAGCGCAGCCAGGCCGCCGACGCCTGTGCGGTGCAGGGCGGCGCGATGCGCGACGGGGTGTGCTGGAATGAGTGATGATCTGATCTGTGTCGGGGCCATTGGCGGGGCCTATGGTGTGCATGGCGAAGTGCGGATCAAGTCGTTCTGCGCCCAGCCCGAAGACATCGAGACATACAGCCCGCTGACCACGGAAGACGGCAAACGGTCCTTTGCGCTGGCGATTGTGCGCCCGATGAAGAACGGCTTTGTCGTGCGCATCGCCGATGTGGCCAGCAAGGAACAGGCCGACGCGCTGAAGGGCACGCAGCTGTTTGCCCGCCGCGATCAGTTGCCGCACCTGCCGGATGACGAATTCTACTACACCGATCTTGTGGGCCTTGATGTCTACGATACCGGCGGCGGATCGCTGGGCCGGGTCAAGTCGGTGCAGAACCACGGCGCCAGCGACCTGCTCGAGGTGCACGCACCGGGGGCAACCGCCACCGTTCTGCTGCCCTTCACCAAGGCGGCGGTTCCGACCGTTGATCTGGGCGCACGCCGCATCGTTGCCGATCCGCCCGAGGGTCTGTTCTGATTGCGGGCATTCCCCTTGGGCTGCGGATCGCGTAACACGCGCGCATGTCGACGCCACCCAAATCCCACGGCCGCAAGGCCATTCGCCCGACCCTGACACCCTCGTCCCTGATGGACGAGGCCCCTGACCTGGTCGGTGTCTGGCAGGCGCGGGTCGTGACGCTTTTTCCCGAAACCTTTCCCGGCGTGCTGGGTGCATCGCTCACGGGCAAGGCGCTGCAGGATGGCAAGTGGCAGCTTCACACCCACGACCTGCGGGCGCATGGGGTGGGCAAGCATCGCAATGTCGATGACACGCCCGCGGGCGGCGGTGCGGGCATGGTCCTGCGCGCCGACGTCGTCAGCGCCGCCATTGCCGAAGCACAGGCACATGCGCGCGGACGCTGGCCGATCCTGTATCTGTCCCCGCGGGGACAGCGTTTTGATCAGGCCATGGCGCGCGACCTGGCGCGCTGCGACGGGGTCACGATGCTGTGCGGCCGGTTCGAAGGGGTGGACGAGCGCGTGCTTGAACACTGGAACATCACCGAAGTCAGCCTTGGCGACTTTGTGATGACAGGCGGAGAGATCGCGGCGCAGGCCCTGCTGGACGCCACGGTGCGCCTGCTGCCGGGCGTGCTGGGCAACGCGGAAAGCGCGGTGGACGAAAGCCACTCGAACGGGCTGCTGGAACATCCGCAATACACCCGCCCGTCCACATGGGAAGGGCGCGACATCCCCGAGGTGCTGATGTCCGGGCATCACGGCAATGTGGAAACCTGGCGCCGTGAACAGTCCGAACGCCTGACCGAACAACGCCGCCCCGACCTGTGGGCCGCGCACAAGGACCAAAAAGCATGATCGACTGGCTGCTTTTCATTCCGGCATGTTTTGCCCTCAACCTCGCCTTTGGCCCGAACAACCTTCTGGCGATGACCCACGGTGCGCGGCGCGGCATCGGCTTTGCACAGGCGCCGGGCCTTGCGCGCCTGCTGGTTTTCATACCCATGATCAGTCTCAGCGCCCTTGGCCTCGGTGTGGTTCTATCGGCCTCGGCGCTTGCATTTTCCATCGTGAAGACTGTGGGCGCTGCCTACCTCATATGGCTCGGCTTCCGGCTCTGGCGCAGCGCGCACCGTTTGCACTCAACACCCGACACCGAACAGACGCTTGACCTGCGCAGTGCCGCACGCGCCGAAGCGCTGGTGGCGATCAGCAACCCCAAGGCGATCCTGATCTTTGCCGCCTTCTTTCCGCAGTTTGTGACAACCGGCGCCTACTGGCAAAGCTATGCAGCACTCGGGGCGGCGTTTCTCGCCCTCGAAGCGCTGGCAATCCTGGCCTATGCCACAGCGGGGCGCAGCGCGGCGCGCATGGCGGCGCGGCGGCTGCCGTTGATGCAGCGGGTCTCTGGCGCCATGATGGCGATATTCGGCGTGATCCTGTTGGCGAGCCCGCAGCCCGCGCCGCGTTGATGGCAGGCCTCATTCGAGGCTTGATCACACCCGGCAGGGCCCCTATACACCGCGCATTCCGACTCGGGGCTCGTCCCGACCGGACCCTTTGGCGCGTGGCACCTTCTTCGGTGATGAACGCATGCGGCTTTGGGCAGAGACAAGAAATGATGACCTGACCTCCGGCGGGCGCGGAATGCGGACCCGATGAAGACACGAGAGCTCTCAAGGCGCGACACACCTTCGTGGGAAAACCACGAGCATGAGATAGGAGACCAGGCCCATGGACCTGATCGCACAGCTTGAGGCGGAGCAAATTGCCGCCCTGGGGAAAGACATCCCCGACTTCAAGGCCGGTGACACCATCCGCGTCGGCTACAAGGTAACCGAAGGCACGCGCACCCGTGTGCAGAACTACGAAGGCGTCTGCATCGCCCGCAACAACGGCCAGGGCATTGCCGGGTCGTTCACCGTGCGCAAGATTTCCTTTGGCGAAGGCGTGGAGCGGGTGTTCCCCCTCTACTCGACCAACATCGACAGCATCACCGTGGTCCGCCGCGGTCGCGTGCGTCGCGCCAAACTGTACTACCTCCGCACCCGCCGCGGCAAATCGGCCCGGATCGCGGAAGTCGCCAACTACAAACCCAAGAAGTCCGAAGGAGCCAAGGCATGAAGGCCGATACGCATCCCGACTACCACATCATCGACGTCAAGATGACGGACGGCACCGTGGTGCAAATGAAGTCGACCTGGGGCAAGGAAGGCGACCAGTTGTCGCTTGACATCGACCCGTCGGTGCACCCCGCGTGGACGGGCGGTTCGTCCCGCCTGATGGACACCGGCGGCCGCGTGTCGAAGTTCAAGAACAAGTACGCAGGCCTGGGCTTCTAAAGCCGCCCGCCAAGCAAAAGAGAAAGCCGCTCCGTCCTGGGGCGGCTTTTTTCTTTGGCCTCCTCAATCTTGCTGAAACGCTGAGTCGGTCCGATACTGACGAGATCCAGTCCAGGGCCAGACCATGCACACCGCGCCACTTGTCATTGCCATCGTGATTGTCACACTGCCGGTTACCGCGCTGGGGGATGTCATCGCAGCCACAAAACGCGCCAGGGCCAAAGAGTTCGACGCCGTGGCAACCGTCCAATGTGCCCAAGAGGTCGGACAAGCCCTCGCCCCCTGCGAGGCATCGGTTGCACGCGTGGCTGGATCGGCGGCGGTGGTCGTCACCTTCCCCAACGGATTTGCCCGCACGCTGACCTTTTCCGACGGAGATTTCCTGCGCGGGAACGCCACCATGTCCGGTGTCGGTACCGACACCGCGTGGCATCTGTCGGACGGAATTTATCGTCTCCGGGTGGACGACCAGCGCTTTGATATTCCCGAAACGCTGGTCACTGCAGATTAGCCGCCGGGCGTCAGCTTGTAGATGATGCCCTCGTCAATCGATGTATACAGGCTGCCATCCGGCCCCATCACAACCGACCTGAACCGGCCCGACTCCATCGGCAGGGTCATTTCGGTCACGTCCTCCACATCCGTCACATCGGCATTCAGATGGATCACATCCAGCCGCTGCCCGATGGGCGTGCCGCCAAAGCCGATGCCCATGATGCCGACCACCATGGCCCCGTCCCAGTCGCCCCAGGCGTCGCCCTCAAGGAAAGCGGCCGAGGACATACCCTGCGACCAACCGTTGTTGTTCCAGACCGGTGGCATGGCGTCAGGGTACGTGTCGAAATCGGTCATCGGCATGAAAGCCGCGCGTTCATAACGGTTCATGCCCTCTTCCTGATTGGGGCTGTACCCGCAATAATTGTCCGGGCATTCGCCGCGCCCCGCCATGTTCGGGCGCGGGTCCCAGCCGGCATTGCCGCCGTTTTCCAGAATGGTGATTTCATCCGAATGCCACGGCCCGTGCTCTGCGGTGATGGCCTGGCCGGTCTCCGGATGAAACGCAATCCCCTGCACGTTGCGGTGGCCGTAAGTGTAGGTGCGCGCGTCAAATCCTTCGGGCGGGGTATTGTCGGGATGAGCGTTGCCATCCGTGTCGATGCGGATCACCTTGGACCCCATCATGGTCGGGCTTTGCGGCACCTCGCCATTGTGGGTGTCGCCCGTCGTCAGCCACAGCGCACCGTCCGCGCTGAACCGCACGCGACCGCCATTGTGCGCGCCGGGGCCGCCAAAGGGATGGTCCGAAGCCGCCATTTTGTAGGGCACATCATCGATAATGTCCGTGCGATCCGACACGCCTGTGAAATCGTCGCTGAGCGTGAACCGCATCAGCCGGTTGGTGTGCGGGTCCGACATGTTCGACGTCGAATAGACATAGATGCGCCGGTTGTCGGCAAAATCGGGATCAAAGGCGACGCCCATCATGCCGGCCTGTCCCTCACAGAACAGATCTGCACCGTTGGACGCATACCCCGCTGTTTCACCCACACCGTAAAGCGCGTTTACGGTACCATCCGGCATCCGCACCGACAGCCCCTTGCACTTTTCGGTGAAAAGCATCGTGCCATCGTCGAGAAATGCCATGTCCCACGGATTCTCCAGGCCCTCCAGGACGACCTCATGTGTCAGAGTGGTGGTGTTCTGGCCGCTTTGCGCCAGCGCAGGCGCTGATGAGAGAGCCGTCGCCGCGAGCAGCGATGCAATCAGCGGCAGTTTGGATTGAATTGAATAGCCGGACATAGTTTCCTCCCTGAAATGATACTTGCCGTCATCCGGAAGGTGTTTTTTGTTCTTGTGATCCGGACACGCCGAGACTTTCACGGTATGGTGGTACCATACGCCGGTCAATGCTCGCTTCGGTGAAGGGCGGCTTTATGCCGGTCCACCATACGGTGACGCAGGATCAGTCGAACGCTGTCGCCACATAGACAGAGATGTTGACGATATCCTCGTCCGACAGCTTCTTTGCGTGCGAAATCATAAGAATCGAGTTTGGTCCGATCCTTTCACCTGCCCGGTAGCGTTCAATCTGGGTGGCAATATATGACGGCTCCAGATCGGCCAGTGCAGGGTAGCTTGATGCGCCCTGTGCCCTGTTGCCATGGCAGGCCTTGCAGGATTTTTGAAAGATGGCCTCCGCGGCATCTGCATCAATCTCGTGCTCGACGGTCAGTGTTTCAAAACTGCTCGCAGATGCGGTGTCGTCCTTCGCCTCTTCGGCCCAGGCGGCAACGCTCCACATTGCAACCGCTCCGATCAGCACACGGGTCTTTACCATCGTCCTGGCCTCCTCTTATACCTGACACCCGGGTGAAGCTATAGCTGCAGCCCAGCAGGTCCAATGGTTCTCGCGCGGTCGCGTCAGCGCGCCAGTGCTGCGGCCTCCCTGGCCAGGTTTTCGATCCCGGCCCAGTCCCCGGCCTGCACCTTGTCCTTGGGTGCAACCCAACTGCCACCGGCGCAGACGACATTGGGCAGGCTCAGGTAGCTTGCCGCGTTGCCCATGCTTACCCCGCCCGTGGGGCAGAACGAAATCTGCGGCAAGGGTGCGCCAATGGCCTTGAGGGCAGGCGCGCCGCCAGAGGCTTCGGCGGGAAAGAACTTGAGCATGTCATACCCGCGTTCAAAGAGCGCCATTGCTTCGGACGCGGTGGCCGCGCCCGGCAGAAGGGGCAAGTCCTCGGCCTCGCAGGCTGCGATCAACGCCTCGGTCGCGCCGGGCGATACGCCAAATTGTGCGCCGGCCTCCTTGGCGGCTTTGACATCATCGGGCGTCACAAGCGTGCCTGCCCCGACAACCCCGCCTGTCACCTTGGACATGGCCGCGATCACCTCGAGCGCGGCGGGCGTGCGCAATGTCACTTCAAGCGCGGGCAGCCCCCCGGCCACCAGCGCCTCGGCCAGAGGAACGGCATGGGCCACGTCATCTACCACCAGCACAGGCACAATCGGCGCGAGGTCACAGATTTCACGGGCGCGCACGGCGGCGGCTTTGGCGGTCAGCATTCAAAAATCTCCAAACACGGTCGCGCCGGTATTGGCGGACCCAACTGTATTGCGGAAGGCGTGGAACATGTCGCGGCCCACCCCCCAATGATTGTCCGAAAGATCGGCCGTGGCGTGCGGGCGGTCAAGCACCCCGTCGGTCAGCACCTCGAGTTGCCCCGTGACCGCGTCGACGCGGATCACGTCGCCGTCCTGCACCTGCGCGATCACGCCGCCATCCAGCGCTTCGGGGCAGACATGAATGGCCGAGGGCACCCGGCCCGACGCGCCCGACATGCGCCCGTCGGTGACCAGCGCCACCTTCTGGCCGCGTCCCTGCATGATACCCAGCATGGGCGTAAGACTGTGCAGTTCGGGCATGCCGTTGGCCTTGGGACCCTGGAACCGAACGACGATAACGAAATCGCCTTCCGCGAACGCGCCGGCCTTGAAGGCGGATTTCACCTGCTCCTGATCATGGAACACCCGCGCCGGGGCCTCGACCACGCGGTGTTCGGGCGCCACGGCCGACACCTTCATCACGCCGGTGCCAAGGTTGCCGACCAGGCGGCTCAGACCTCCGGTGTCCTGGAACGGGTCCGAGACCGGGCGCACGATCTTGTCGTTCAGGCTGGTGCCCGCACCGGGTGTCCAGGTCAGGTCCCCGTCAATCAGCTTGGGTTCCTGGGTGTAGTTCTCGAGCCCCTCGCCCGCGACCGTTTGCGTATCGTCGTGCAGCAAACCGGCCTTGAGCAATTCGCCGATCATGAAGCCAAGCCCCCCTGCCGCGTGGAAGTGGTTCACATCCGCCAGACCATTGGGGTAGACCCGCGCGATCAGCGGCGTCACTTCGGACAGGTCACAGAAATCCTCCCAATCCAGCACGATGCCGCCTGCCCGCGCCATCGCGATCAGGTGGATCAACAGGTTGGTCGAGCCGCCCGTCGCGTTCAGCCCCACGATGCCATTCACGAACGCCTTTTCATCCAGGATGTTGCAGACGGGGGTATAGTTGTTGCCCAGCGCCGACAGCGACAGGGCCCGTTTGGCCCCTTCGACCGTCAGCGCCTCGCGCAAGGGTGTGTTCGGGTTCACGAAGGACGATCCGGGCAGGTGCAGGCCCATGAACTCCATCAGCATCTGGTTGGTGTTGGCCGTCCCGTAAAAGGTGCAGGTGCCGGGGCCGTGGTAGGCCGCCATCTCCGACGCCAGAAGCTCTTCGCGTGTCGCCTCGCCCGCTGCGAACCGCTGCCGCACCTTCGCCTTGTCATCGTTGGACAGGCCCGAGGTCATCGGACCTGCGGGCAGGAATACCGCTGGCATGTGACCAAAGGATTGTGCCGCGATGATCAGGCCCGGCACGATCTTGTCGCAGACACCCAGGAAAACGGCGGCGTCAAAGACGTTGTGGGACAGTGCCACGCCGGTCGCCATCGCAATCACGTCGCGTGAAAACAGGCTGAGTTCCATGCCTGCCTCGCCCTGGGTCACACCATCGCACATCGCGGGCACGCCGCCCGCGACCTGCGCCGTGCCGCCTGCCGCGCGGATCGCATCGCGGATGAGGGTCGGGTAGGTCTCGAACGGCTGGTGCGCCGACAGCATGTCGTTATAGGCCGTCACGATCCCGAGGTTGCCATTGCTGGCCTCGGCCAACCGGTCCTGATCCGGGCCGGCGGCGGCAAAGGCATGGGCCTGCCCGCTGCACGACAGGTGCGCCCGTGCCGGGCCTTGGGATTTTGCCGCGGCCATGCGGTCCAGATAGCGGCGGCGCGACCGCGCGCTGCGTTCGATCACACGTTCGGTCACGCGTTCCAATGTCGGGTGCAGAGGCATGATGCTCTCCTATCTCCTCATCTCGGTTTGGCCGTATCATATCACATGGTGGCTGATAGCGCTAACATCATCCAACTGCAATGCCCGCGCCACGGTGCCGCAGGAAAGTTGGTTTGCCCGCTTTCAAAGGGTGCAAACACAACATATAGTGGCCCAAAATTCGCAAAGCGGATGTGCGGTAAGGGGACGGTCATGGCGCATATCATCGTTGTCGGCAACGAAAAGGGTGGGGCAGGCAAGTCTACCGTGTCGATGCATGTGGCCACGGCACTGGCCCGCGCAGGCAAGAAGGTCAGCGCGCTGGACCTGGACCTGCGGCAGCGGACCTTTGGTCGCTATGTTGAAAACCGGCGGTCCTTCCTGACCTCGGCCGAATTGGACCTGCCATCGCCGGATGTGCACGACCTGCCCGAGATCGACGCCCATGACCTGAAACCGGGCGAAAACATCTATGATCATCGGCTGAGCGCGGCAGTTGCCACGCTTGAGCCGGACAATGATTTCATCATCATCGACTGCCCCGGATCGCACACACGGCTCAGCCAGGTGGCGCATTCGCTGGCCGACACGTTGATCACGCCCCTGAATGACAGCTTTGTCGATTTCGACCTGCTGGCCCGGATCGATGCCACGGGCGAAAAGATCCTTGGCCCGTCCGTCTATTCCGAAATGGTCTGGAACGCGCGCCAGTTGCGCGCGCAGGCGGGCCTGAAACCCATCGACTGGATCGTGCTGCGCAACCGCATGGGTGCCCAACGCATGGTCAACAAGGAAAAGATGGAACGCGCAATCAAGATGCTGGCCCAGCGCATCGGCTTCCGCATTGCGCCGGGGTTTTCCGAGCGGGTGATCTTTCGCGAGCTGTTTCCGCGCGGCCTGACCCTGCTGGACCTCAAGGATATCGGGGTCAAGCAGCTCAACATCTCGAACGTGGCCGCACGCCAGGAACTGCGCGACCTGATCAAGGCGCTGAACCTGCCCGAGGTCGAAATCGACTTCTGACCCGGATGGGGTAAGGTGGTGCCACACCAGTTCAGGACACCCCATGCCCGAGATATCGCCCGACCTGTTTGTTCAAATCGTCCGGTTTCGCGTTGCCCACGGGCAAGGCGACGCGTTGATGCAGGCCATCTTTGCGCATCTGGAGGATTGGGTGCGCGACTGCGACGGCTTTGTGTCCGGCAACTTCCACATCTCGGAAGACGGCAGACACGTGATCAACTATGCGCAATGGCGCGACAAAGCCGCATTTGACGCGTTCCGACACCATCCCCGCCAGGCCCGACCTGCAAGCCGCCATTGCCGCGCAAGCGCCCGAACGGGCTGATGCCAATGCCTTCACGCTTGTGCGCAGCGTCACAGCCTGAGGGCGAGTCGTTCCAGCAGGGTGCGCAATGTGGCAAGCTGGGTGTCGGTCATCCCGTCCGTCAGCGCGGCATCATACTCCGCCGCGGTGGACTTGAGATCCTCGTACACTTTCTGTCCCGTGGGTGTCAGGGCAAGGACTTCCACCCGCCGATCCGTTTCGGACCTGGTCCGCGTGATGTAGCGCCGCTCGGCCAACCGGTGCACCGCGCGACTGATCTTGGTCTTGTGCATCTGGGCCCGTGCGCCGATGTCACTGGCCGTCATGTGTCCGTAAATGGCCAAGTGGAACAGCACCCGCCATTCGTTGCGCAACATCCCGTACTTGTCCTTGTAGACCTTCTGGAACTCCAGGCTCGACGCCTCGGCCGCCTGGTTCAGCAGATAGGGCAGGAACTGACGGACATCGAATTCTCTTGGCCGTGTCATCGGTTGCACCGCGTTTGGTTACAGAAGGGACTATGTGCCGGATCGACCCGAGCCCGCAAGGGGACGCGACAGGCACATGTTCGCCAGTTCGGGCAAAGGGGCATTTGAACACGGGTCGATCTGGCGTAGCGTGGGTCCATGATGACGTATCTCGGATACCTGATGGGCGCCTTTATCGTCTTTGTCCTGGGCTTTGTCCTGTGGGCCTGGTGGCAGAAATTCGTGCACAACCGCCCCGACCGCTATGGCAAGGGGCCGGGCCACGATCTGCGTGGCGCCGAACGCGGGCAATGGCACCGCACGGACAAGACGTGATTGATCCCGGCCTGATCGCAGTCGCAGCCTTTGCCGCGCCGGTGATCTGGCCGTGGGCGCCAAGGGCACAGCCAACGGTGCCCATGGGTCACACCCGACCCCAACCCGGCCACCGCCTTGAACGGACGGGGCATGCCTGTGGCGGGGGCCTCGATTGATATCCTTCCTGTCATCGCTGTCCTGGACGGGATGGCTGTTGATCGCCTTCACGCTCTGGCACATGCCCACCATTGTGACACTGGCATTTTTCGGGGATAAGCTGTCCCGCAACAGGATCAGCCGCGGCGGTCGAAACCACGCGGACCTCGATTCATTTGACACCTGAACACGCCCACAGGACACCGCAATGCCCCTGAACCCATCCTGGGTCACCAGCGCCAACAGCGCAGACACCGATTTCCCCCTCAACAACCTGCCCTACGGCGTGTTTTCGACCGACAGGCTGGACGCACGCTGTGGCGTTGCGATCGGCGACATGATCCTCGACATGCACCAGGCCGAAGAGCAGGGGATTGTCGATCTGACGGATGCACCGCTGTTCGAATTGCCCTTCTGGAACGAGGTGATGGAGGAAGGACCCGCCGTCTGGACCGCCCTGCGCAACCGGCTGACCGACCTGCTGGCCAAAGGGTCAAGGGACCAGGCGCTGGTCGCCCCGCTGCTGGTGCCCATGGCAGACGCCACGTTGCACATGCCGCTTGTCGTGTCCGAATTCACCGACTTCTACGCGGGCCGCCACCACGCCACAAACGTGGGCACCATGTTTCGCGGCGCCGAGAACGCGCTGCCGCCGAATTGGCTGCACATCCCGATCGGATATAACGGGCGCGCCTCGTCCGTGGTGGTGTCGGGCACGGATATCCGCCGCCCCTGGGGGCAACTCAAGTCCGCGGACCACGACACGCCCGCCTTCCTGCCGTCGCGCCGCTTCGACATGGAGCTTGAGATGGGCGCGATCGTCGGCATGGCGTCCGACGGCCCACTGACCGTGGACGAGGCGGACGCGGCGATCTTTGGCTACGTGCTGCTGAATGATTGGTCTGCGCGCGACATCCAGGCGTGGGAATACCAGCCGCTCGGTCCCTTCCAGGCCAAGGCGACGGCCACCTCGATCAGCCCCTGGATCGTGACCAAGGCAGCGCTGGAGCCGTTCCGCACAGACACCCCGCCCCGCGAGGTCGCCTTGCTGGACCACCTCAAGGACACCGGCCCGATGGTCTATGACATCGCGCTTGGTGCCGACCTGGCCCCTGCGGGCGGGACGGCGACATCGATCACGCGGACAAACCACAAGGAACTCTACTATTCCGCCGCCCAGCAACTGGCGCATCACAGCACGTCGGGCTGCCCGATGAATGTGGCCGATCTCCTGGGCTCGGGCACGATCTCGGGCGCAACCAGGGCAGAACGCGGCAGCCTGCTGGAGCTCAGCTGGGGCGGGAAAGACCCCCTGACCCTCGACACCGGCGAAACCCGTACCTTCCTGGAAGACGGCGACACGCTGACGCTGACGGGCCATGCGCAGGGGGATGGCTACAGGATCGGCTTTGGCACGTGCACAGGGACAGTGTTGCCTGCCTTGGAAAATCCCTACGCGCGCTAGGTCTTCTTCTGACCAGAAATACGACGGGGTCTGGGGCGGCGCCCCAGTCCCAACGGCATCAAGGCACACGGACATGTCCAACAGGTACGGCCCCACCCGCAACGATCTCATGTTCCGCTTCTGGTTCTCTGCGGTGGGGCTGATCATGCTGACCGCCGCCCTGCTGTTTCGCGGCATCCCGCACGGCCCCGCCGGATGGGAGGCCATCGGCCTCGCCACGCTGTTTTTCGGGGGCACATTCCTTTGGACGCTGTGGAAACTGATCCGGCGGGACCACAGCTAGGGGGCGGCGGCCCACACTTCGACCTCGACCGTGAATTCGGGGCGGGTAAAGCCCGACACGATCATCAGGGTCGAACTGGGCAGCACATCCCGGTCCGCCAGAAACGCGTCGCGCGCGGCCATGTAGTCCGCCATATGCGCCCGGTCCGTGACATAGGCGCTGACATGGCAGACATCGGCCGGCCCCATCGCGGCCTCGGCCAGGATGGCGGCAATATTGGCAAAACAGATGTCGGCCTGATCGCGTGTCCCCGCGGGGACAGACCCGTCGGCGGCCAGGCCCAACTGGCCCGACACGCGCACCATGCGCCACCCGGCGGGCACCTCGACCCCGTGGGAATAGCGGGCAAAGGGCGGGGCAATCGAGGCGGGCGCAAGAGATTTCATGCCAGACACCCTTGCGTGAAAGGGCAAATTTTGAAACCCTGAACGCACATCTCTGGCACAGATTTTCATCTCAAGGGCCGCTGACATCCACTTCCGGGAAAGGGAAGGATATGGACAAGCGTGTCTTGTGCCTGCGCCACGGCGATGGCCCCATGGACGATCGGATCACCACCTGGTGCGGTGCCAATCAGGTACGCTGCGACGCGCGCCGTGCGTGGCAGGGCCAGGACGTGGGGCAGATCACCGACGATGTGATCGGCGTCGTGGTCTATGGCGGCAACTACAATGCCTATGACAGCAAGCTGCATCCGTTTCTGAACGAGGAATACAGGATCATCGATGCCGCCCTGAAGGCCGATATCCCGCTGATGGGCATCTGCCAGGGCGCACAGATGATCGCCCATCACATGGGGGCATGGGCCGGGGCACCCGCACATGGCACGCATGAATTCGGCTGGTACGAGGTCGCACCGACACCGGATGCCGGCGATTTTCTGACCGCGCCCATGCATTTTGCGCAGGCGCATTTCCACACCTTCGACCTGCCCGCCGGCGCCACGCATCTGGCCCGCAGCCCGTTGTTTGAGAACCAGGCGTATCGTGTCGGCGACAGGGTCGTCGGCGTGCAGTTTCACCCCGAACAGACCATCACCGGCTTCATGCGCTGGCAGGACCGTGCAGAGGGTTGGGGCCGCTGGTCGGAACCGGGCGTGCAGGACCGTGCCACGCAAACGCGCCTGATGCTGGATCACGATGCCGCCCAAGGGGCGTGGATGCGCGATTTCCTGGACCGGTTCCTGGGGCCCGCCACCTGATGGATGTGCTTGCGCCCCTGTCGCTGGTGGCTGCACCGGCCCGGTTCGGCGGCACGGTGCAGGGCGACTGCCTGCGCGGCCAACCCGTCATTCGGAACGGTGCGCTGGTCGCGCTGGACCCACCGACGGGCGGTGACGCACAGGTGATCCTGCCCCGGTTGATCGAGCCGCATTGCCATCTGGACAAGTGCCACACCATCACCCGGCTGGGCCAGGTGGGCGGCGATCTGCACCACGCCATTGCCAGCCAGTACGCCGACAAGGTGCATTGGGACGCGCAAGACATCGAAACCCGCGCCCGCCAGGGGTTGGCCGAGGCGCAAGTCAATGGCTGCGCCCATATCCGCAGCCATGTGGATTGGGGCGATACTGCCGCCCCGCCGCTGGCGTGGTCCGTCCTGACCGAACTGGCGCAGGACCATCCGGGGCTGCAACTGGCCGCGCTGATCGGGATCGAACAATGGGCCGACCCCGGCTTTGCCGATGCGGTGGGCGCCACGTTGGCCCGGACCGGCGGGGTCGCGGGTGCCTTTGTGCATGGTCACGACGGCGCGCCGGATGGGGTGCGCGCAATGTTTGATACCGCAAACCGCCATGGCCTCATGCTGGATTTCCACGTTGACGAGGGGCTGGGCGATCTGTCCGGGTTGGAGATGATTGCCGACATCGCGCTGGCGACCGGCTGTGACCGGCCCATCCTGTGCGGGCATTGCGTCAGCCTGATGGATCGCGGCCCCGACGCCGTAGAGCGCATCGCGGACAAGCTGGTTCAGGCCCGCATTGCGGTCTGCGCCTTGCCCGTCACGAACCTGTACCTGCAAGGGCGCGGCACCGGCACACCTGACCGGCGCGGTATCACCCGGATGCGTGAATTGCGCGCGGCAGGCGTGCCCGTGATTGTCGGGTCCGACAACGTCGCAGATGCGTTTTGCCCCATCGGCGCGCATGATCCGCGCGCGGCCCTCGGATTGGCCTGCCTGACGGCACATCTGGATCCGCCCCTCGGGGACTGGTTGCCCGCCATCACAACAGACGCGGCGCGGGCGATTGGCGTGGCCCCCACCCCTCTGGACGGGGCCGCCATCAAGGACGTGATGATCTGCGACGCCGCGCACACGGCTGACCTGATATCCGGGCGCGCGCCGCTGCGCCCCGCGACGGAGACACTGACATGACATCGATTTCCGGCAAGACCGACATCGACTGGGCCGCCTTTGCCGCAGCACTTGCCCCGGTCGAGACCATCGCCGAACCCGTTCTGGTCAAGAAACGCAGCCGCGACTTCTTCTGGTATTCGCCCATACTGAACGCGGAACTGAAAACATGCTTTGGGGATCTGGTGGCACGCCCCAGGACACCCGACGACATGGCCCATGTGCTGGCCACGGCCCATGCCCATGATGCGCCCATCGTCTTGCGCGGCGGCGGGACCGGCAATTACGGCCAGGCCGTGCCCATGGCGGGTGGGTTGATCATCGACACCACCGCGATGAACCAGGTGCTTGAGATCGGCGACGGGTTTGTCCGGGCCGAGGCCGGCACCCTGATGGCCGACATCAACGCGGCGCTGGCCGACAGCGGACAGGAAATGGCGATGTTCCCCTCGACGCAGGACATCGCGACAGTTGGCGGCTTTGTCGCTGGCGGCAGCGCGGGCATCGGGTCCATCGCCAATGGCGCGCTGCGTGACCCGGGCAACCTGATCGCGCTGACCGCCATGACGGTCGAGGCAGCGCCACAGGCACGTGTGTTCGAAGGCACGGACACGCTGCACATCCACCACGCCTGGGGTTTGAACGGGGTGATCACCGACGTCACGCTGCGCACCGTTCCCAAACGCGATTGGGTCGGCTGCATGGCGACCTTCGACAGCTATGAACGCGCCTATGGCACCGGCCATGCCATCGCACAGGCAGACACCATCGCCGCCAAGCTGGTCACCACGGTGGACGCCCGTATCTGCGCCTATTTCCCCAGGCTTGACGGGCATATCCGCAAGGACAAGCACCTTCTGGTGTCGATGATCCCGGCCGAGGATCAGGCGGCGTTCCAATCCCTGATCGCAGGCCACGACGGCCATGTGGACCTGATGCTGACCGAGGCCAAACGGCAAGAGATGGGCCTGCCGCACGTGTTCGACTTCAGCTATAACCACACCACGTTGCAGGTGCTGAAGGCAGACCGTTCGGCCACGTATCAACAGGTGGGGTGCCCCATACCGCCCGACCCGCAGGCCATCGCCGCGCTGCGCCCCAAGCTGGGCGATGATGTGTGGATGCACCACGAATTCGCACGTGTGGGCGGCGACATCGTGACCTTCGATTTGCCGATCATCTGGTTTTCGACGCCCGAGCGGCTGGCCCAGATCAACGCGACCTACGAGGCGAACGGCTTTCCCGTCTACGATGCCCATACCTGGAATGTCGAAGGCGGCGGGCTCAGGGCCGACTATACCCACCTGGCGTGGAAAAAGCGCATGGACCCCAAGGGATTGCTCAACAGTCCGAAGTCGCGGTTCTGGAACGACGTAAAGGACCTGACCCCGGACCAGATCGAAGCGATGGGAGACGCATGATGCACACCACACCGCTCACCAACCGTTTCGGCGTCGACGTGCATGATATCGATCTCAGCGTGATTGATGCGGCGGGCTATGCCGCACTCCGCGCGCTGTTCGAGGACCACTCCGCCCTCCTTTTCCGCAAACAGACACTCGACGACGCGGCCCATATCCGGCTTGCCCGGTTCTTTGGCCCGATCGAAGACCGCCTCGCGGACGAGCGCGCGGAGGACGAGGATTTCACCGTGCCGCAAGTCAGCAATGTGCGCGCGGATGGAACCACCACCGGCGACATGGACCTGCATACGCTCAACCTCAAATCCAACATGCTCTGGCATGCAGACAGCACCTTCCTGCCGGTGCCTGCGCTTACCAACATCCTGATGGCGCGGGTCGTCACCCAAACCGGCGGCCACACGGAACTGGCGTCGTCGCGGGCGGGCTGGGCCGACATGCCCGAGACTTTGAAGGCCCAGGTGCGCGACACCGGGTTCTGGCACCGCTATGCGCATTCGCGCGCCCGGATCAGCCCGGATCTGGCAAAGCTGCCGATGTTTCACAAATGGCCCGACCAACTGTGGCGCGCGGTCTGGCGCAACCCGGTGAACGGGGCCGAGGCGCTTTATATTGCAAGCCATGCCTATGCGGTGGCCGGGATGGACCCCGAAAAAGGGGCGGCCCTGATCGACGAACTGACCGCATTCGTGACGCAGCCTGACTATGTCTATTCCCATAAATGGCAGGTCGGAGACGTGCTGATCTGGGATCAAAGGGCGGTTTTGCACCGGGGAACGGCGTGGAATCACAAAGAACCGCGTGTTTTGTCTAGTATTTGTGTATCTGCAACCCCGGATGACGGGGTTGACGCCATGCGCCTGATCGTTTGAACTCCGGGCGTCTCCCGCCACGGGATGGCGATAAAACGCAGGTTAACTGCAACACCAAAAAAGGTCGGGCACTCACCCCGGCCGCATAAGGGCGCAAACCGATGTTTGCGACGCCAACAGAGAGGAAGAACATGACCTTCACAACCCGTTCCGGCAAGCCGCTGCCGCAGTCCATCGTGGATTCGGCCGGCAAAGTCGGCACCGATCCGATCAACCGCCGCGAGTTCCTGGCCACGGCCAGCAGCTTTGGTGCCTCGGCCGCCGTCGCCTACGGCATGCTTGGCCTGACCGCACCTGCAGCACAGGCCGCTGCCCACAAGCAAGGCGGCACCGTCCGCATCCAGCAGGAAGTCCGCGCCCTCAAGGACCCCCGCACCTATGACTGGTCGCAGATTGCGAACGTGTCGCGCGGTTGGCTGGAATATCTGGTCACCTATGAAAACGACGGCACCTTCCAGCCTTCGCTGCTGGAAAGCTGGGAAATCAATGACGACGCGACGCAATACACCCTCAAGGTGCGTCAGGGCGTCAAGTGGAACAACGGCGACGACTTTACCGCCGAAGACGTGGCACGCAACATCACCGCATGGTGCGACAAGGACGTCGAGGGCAATTCGATGGCCGGTCGTTTCGCGACCCTGATCGACGCCGACACAAACAAGGCCATCGACGGCGCCATCGTCGTCGTGGACGCAAGCACCGTGCAACTGAACCTGCCCGCATCGGACATCACGCTGATCGCCGGTATGGCCGACTATCCTGCGGCCATCACGCACCCCGACACGTCGATCGACAGCATCGACAGCCCCATCGGCACCGGCCCCTACCTGCCGGAAACGCTGGAAGTCGGCGTGAAGGCCGTTCTGGTCCGCAACGAGGACCACGCATGGTGGAACGCGGGCAACGGCGCCTATCTCGACCGGATCGAGTTTATCGACTACGGCACCGACCCGTCGGCATTTGTCGCCGCCGCCGAAGCCGAAGAGATCGACATGACCTACTCGATCGAGGGCGATTTCATCGACATCTTCGACACGCTGGACGGCTGGCAGCGCAACGAAATCGCCACCGCGGCGACCATCGTGATCCGCCCCAACCAACTGGCCGAAGTTGACGGCAAACAACCCTACGCCGACCCACGCGTGCGTCAGGCCCTGACCATGGCCGTCGACAACGAAGTGCTGCTGGAACTGGGCTATGCCGGTCGCGGTATTCCCGCTGAAAACCACCACGTTGGTCCGATGCACCCCGAATACGCGGAACTGCCCCCCCGCAAGGTGGACCCCGCAGCGGCCAAGGCCCTGATGGACGAAGCCGGCATGGGCGACTTCGAGCACGAGCTGATCTCGATCGACGACGCGTGGCGCAAGGACACCACCGACGCGGTGGCGGCCCAGCTGCGTGACGCGGGCATCAACGTCAAGCGGACCATCCTGCCCGGGTCGACCTTCTGGAACGACTGGGCGAAATATCCGTTCAGCTCGACCAACTGGAACCACCGTCCGCTGGGCGTGCAGATCTGGGCGCTGGCCTACCGGTCGGGCGAGGCGTGGAACGAGTTCGGTTACGCGAACCCGGAATTCGACGCCCTGCTGGAAAAGACGCTGGCCACAGCCGACGTCGAGGCGCGCCGCGCCCTGATGGCCGAGGGTCAGGCCATGATCCAGAACGACGGAGTCACGATCCAGCCCTATTGGCGGTCGCTCTACAACCACACCAAGGAAGGTCTGGTGGGCGGTGCGCACCACATCTCGTTCGAGATCCGCCCGGCCGAACTGGCCTGGACCTGATCCGACCAGGAACCGATCTGAAAGGGGCCGCCATCGCGCGGCCCCTTTTTTATGGAACGCCCTGAAACGCCAAAGGACACAAGATGGACCAGATGCTGATCGCCGCCCAAGCCCTTGCCACCGGACTTGTCGCGTCGTGGCTGACGCTTGGCGTGCGCGACAACATCCTGCATCCGTCCGTGAACGAAACCTACACCGCCGAGGTCATGGAGATGTCGCGCATGAGGGCGGAATACCCCGAGGCCTTTGCCCATGTGGCGCACCGCGCCGTCACCAACCGCCGCCAGCAACACTTGGCCTTTCGGATCGTGGTTGCGGCGGAACTGGTTGCCACGCTTGTGCTGTGGGCCGGGGTGATCGGGCTGGGCATGGCCCTGTTCGGCTTCGGCAGCGCCGAGACGGGGCGCAGTATCGCGCTGGCTGGCGCGATGCTGTTTACCGCCGTCTGGGGCGGCTTTCTGGTGGTTGGAAACCACTTTTGCTATTGGTTCTGCCATGAAGGGGCGCAGAACACGCATTATCAGATGACGCTGTGGGGCGTGGGCACGATGATCTTTCTGGCGCTTTGACGGGACGGTACGCGGCGCGTCCGGTCAACGGCCTCAGATCAGCGCCAGACGCTCTTTCGGAACGTGCAAAAGCGCCATGGCTGCTGACGGATCGGCCCGCAGGTGCGCCCCCATTTCGTCATGCAAACGTGCAACCAAGGTGTCAGCGCGCACCTCTGTGCGCGTCACCTTGGCAAACCATGCCTCTTCACTGATCAGATCCTCGATCAGCGGGTCGATCACCGCGCCACCCCCACCGGGATAGCGGTAATACCCCCAGCCGTACCGTTTGCCCAATCGCCCTTCGGCCACCATGCGGGCCAGAACGGGGCTGACCTGATCCGCACGTCGCGCGGTCAGCACGGTGTCCAATCCGACAAGGTCCTGCGCCTCGAACGGGCCAAGGCCATAGCCCCAGGCCACAAGCGCCTCGTCCAGCTCCCACGGCGTCGAATGCAGATAAACCAACCGCTCGCACACACGCCAAAACAGGTCCTGCAACGGGGCAACCGCCAGCGTCACGGCCCAAGGCCCTCGAGAAAGCGATGCTTGGCAATGATGGCCAGCAGGTCATTCAGCGAGGTGGACACAGGCTTGGCCGCGGTGTCGACCTGCGCCAGCGCCCGTTCATAGGACGGGGTGCGCTGGTCCAGCAGCGCCTTCAACTGCTCCATCGCGGCCGGATTGCCCTCCATCGGGCGCAGATCGCCCTGCGCGCGCACACGGGCCATGTGTTCACCGGGGCTGGTGCGCACCCAGACGGTGTGGAACCTTTCCAGCACGATGTCAAAGGCGGCGTCATCGCCCACGATACCCCCCGCCACCGCAAGAATCAGCTTGTCATGCTTGTCCACGATCCGCGCCACCGCCTCGGCCTCAAGCGCGCGGTATCCGTCGTGGCCATACAGTGCCATCACCTCGGACAACGGCATGCCCGCCTCGGCTTCGACCTCGTGGTTCAGTTCGATGAAGGGCACTTTCAGCTTGTCCGCGGCCATCCGTCCCAATGTCGATTTGCCCGCGCCGCGCAAGCCCACCAGGCAAATGCGCTGCGCCCGCAGCGCCACCGGGTTCTGCGGCGCCAAGAGCGCCCGAACGCGCCCCTGCACCTGCGCAGGCGCGACCTGGTACAGACGGGCCACACGGGCCACGTCTCCGGCCATCGGGGGCGTTTCGGACAACAGGTCTTCGATGCGGACATTCAACGCGGCGGCAACACGGTCCAGCAGAATGACGGAAATGTTGCCCTCGCCCGCCTCCAACTGCGCGAGATAGCGGGGCGACACGCCTGAGCGTTCCGACAACTCACGCCGCGGCAAACCCAATGCTTCGCGGGCGGCGCGAACGCGGGTGGCAAGGCGTGCAATCATCGGGATTGCGCCGTCAGGGATTGGTTTTGGTGATGTCATGCGCACATTGTCTGGTATTATCAACTTGTTGTAGGGCGCATCACGCGCCGATCAACGGATCAAATGTCGCAGATGTGGGCGGCCAGAAGGGCGCGCAACTCTGGCGGCGCAGGCTGGCTTTTGAACTGGTCCGCAATGATGAACACACAGGTGAACGTGCCTTCGAAACACAACACCCCGTCCTGGTGCCCATCGACCCGAAAGGTGACGGATGTGTCGCCCAGACGGGAGGGCCACACCGCGCAGATCAGCCGATGGCGGGGCGTAACGGGTGACCGGAAGTCCATGCTCATATGCACAAACGGCGTGCCGATATTGCGGTCCAGTTCCAGCTGATACCAGCCGTCACCGCCCAGATGCGCCTCCCACCAGGCGTTGATAGCATCCAGCGCAAACCACGGCAGGCGGGCGGTATAGGCGATGCGCGCCGGGTCGCAGTCGCCCCACGTCACCCGGATTTCATGTTTGAAACGGTCGCTCAAGCGGCCTTGTCCGCCTGCATCAGACCCATGATCCCCTGCACCCACGGCAGTGCGATGTCCTCGGGCATGTCGAAACCGGACGCATCATGAATGCCGCGCTCGCCCACTTGCGTGGCCCCCTGGGCCTTCATCATGTCGGCCAGCTTCATCGACCCATGGGCAAAGGTTTCGGCAAACACCATGTCGCCCAGACCGAAGATGGCAAACCGGATCCCGTTGAGGTCCGGCTTGCCCTCCGTCAGCGCCTCTTCGAACGGCAGCGCGGTCGAGGGCAAGTCGCCATTCCCGTAGGTCGACGTCACGATGATATAGAAGACGTCCTTCTCCATCGCGGCGGGGTCCACGTCCGCAAGGCTCTGGATATCGCAGTCGAACCCGTCGCCCAGTTCCGCCTCGATATCCTCGCACAGCATCTCGGAATTGCCGGTCTCGGACCCGTAGTAAATACCAACTTTCATCACATACTCCTCAATGCACGCGGGGGTCCGCGCCCGCCCTGTAACGGCGGCACATCTCGTCCTGTTCGTCCCGGTTCAGCATCATGTAGAGCGCAAGGCACATTCCGGTACATCCATCGCATTCCAGCGCGCAAAACGGGCGCTGGGGGGCGGTGTCGGTCAGGGCTGTTCTGTTGATCTGCATGGGTGCCTCCCTCAGGCCATGTGCAGTTTCACATATTCGAAATCGCCCGGCTTGTTGTCGATCCCGACCTTGGGCGGTGCGATCCAGCTGGCGTATTTGCCGGGCTCATAGCACGGCTTCATCAACGACTGGATAAACGCGCCATCTTCCTTGGTCGGCAACCACTCGGTCTGCCGCGCATCCCAATCCGACTGGCTGATAAACTCGCCCTCCGGCGTGATTGGCTGGTTCGCGAACACGCCGATCTTGCGGTGAAACCCCTCATGCGGCAGCTTCAGTTCAAAGTCGATACCGGTGCGCGAAATCTGCTTGTTCCAGCGGCGCAGACCGCCGGACGCATCGCGCACATAATCATCGCGCAAACGCATGTTGATGGCCGTCAGCGCAGGCACATCCTGCGTGACAATCTTGCCGTCCACGATGCTGGCGACGGCATAGGTGTCGTTCGTCAGCTTGTGGTCGTCATCAATCCGCTGCTCCATATACCGGCCCTTGATGCCGGCGTTGAACGCGTTGGCGGCATTGGTCGAAACCTCCTGCCCGAACAGGTCCAGTGACAGGGTATAGTGCAGGTTCAGCTTCTTCTGGATCGTCGGCAGGTCGATGACCCCCAGATCGCGGATCTTGCCGATGTCATAGGGATCGTCGATCCCATGCTCCTGCATCGCGGCCAGCGTCGCCTGAATCGTGCGCGTCACGCCCGTTTCGCCCACGAACATGTGGTGCGCTTCCTCGGTCAGCATGAAGCGGCAGGTGCGCGACAGCGGGTCAAAACCGGATTGCGCCAGCGATTCAAGCTGCATCTTGCCATCGCGGTCGGTGAAGTACGTGAACATGAAGAAGGACAGCCAATCCGGCGTCTCCTCGTTGAAGGCCCCCAGCATCCGCGGCGCATCCTCGTTCCCCGAGGACCGGACCAGCATGTCATCCGCTTCCTCGCGCCCGTCCTTGCCGAAGTATTTTTGAAGCAGATACACCATCGCCCACAGGTGCCGCCCTTCCTCGACATTCACCTGGAACAGGTTGCGCATGTCATAGAGGCTCGGTGCCGTCAGGCCCAGGAACCGCTGCTGCTCGACCGACCCCGGCTCCGTATCGCCCTGAATGACGATCAAGCGTTTCAGCATGTTGCGATACTCGCCCGGCACTTCCTGCCAGGCAGGTTCACCATAATGCTCGCCCATCGGAATGCGCCGGTCCTCCACGGCGGGGGCCAGCAGAACGCCCCAGCGATATTCCGGCATCTTCACATAGTCGAACTTGGCCCAGCCCTTGGGGTCCACGCTGACGGCGGTGCGCAGATAGACCATGCTTTCCTGGAAATTCTGCGGGATCAGGTCATTCCACCAGTTGATATAGCCGGGATGCCACTTCTCCAGCGCTTTCAGTACCTTGCGGTCCTGGCTCAGCCCCACATTGTTGGGGATTTGGGTGTCATAGCTGACGTTCATCACAGTCATGTCTTCATCTCCTCCGTCGGTGGTGGGCACATTGCCCACCCTACCCATTTTGCCGAGAACCGGCAGCGCCGGGACCTCGTAGGGTGGGCAATCTGCCCACCAACCGCGCGGGTCAGACCCGCTCCATGTTGAAATCACCGCGCACACCGGTCCCGTACCGCTGCAACGCGCCATCTTGCCCAACCGCATTGGGGCGGTTGAAAATCCAGTTCTGCCAGGCGGTCAGACGGCCAAAAATGCGCGTCTCCATCGTCTCCGGCCCGGCAAAGCGCAGATTCGCCTCCATCCCCGTCATCGCGTCCGGACTGAACGAAGCGCGCTCTTCCAGGAAGATGCGGATCTCATCCTCCCAGTCGATGTCATCGAGGATCATGGTCACCAAACCGGTCTCATCCGCCTCTTCGGCCTCCAACGCCGCGCCAATGTGCCCGCGCAAACCATCCCCGTCGTCCGAGCCATAAAACCGCGTCTGCAACCGCGTCAGATCATTGCCCATCGGGTAGGCCCCGAAATTCCCCTCGCTCAGTGTGATGGTCGCAAGGGGCCGATTGTCGCCCTCGAATTCGTCTTCCATCATGTACGACCGGTCGACCGCCCACAGCAGTTCGGCCAGCACCCCGGCAAAGCAGCTGCCATGCTCGACCAGCGCCACAAGCGAGCGCGAGGTCACATCGACCCGCTTCAACACCCGCTTCCAGTAGTGGCGGATCTCGTTGCACAGCCAGTGCTCCGGGTTGTCCAGAACCAACGCCTCGTGCGCCAGCACCGCCTGCGGGTCGCCTTGGCTTCGGATCACCCAAACGCCTGCCTCCATCTCGTTCAAACGCAGATGCAGCACCGCATCTTCCAGTTCCCGCGCCAGCCGCAGGATATAGGACTGATCGCCCTGCGCCACCAACGCCTCGACATCCGCAGGGGCCTCTCCTTCGGGCCCCTTGATCAAAATCTCGGCCCGACGCGCATCCCGGTCCACGGTCACCTCGACCAGACCGTATGACACCGATCCATCCTCGGAAATCGTCCGCGCGATCGGCCCCAACGCAATGCCCTGCGCCACGTCCGGCTTGGGCGACGCCGCCGCAAACTCCGCCGCCCGCTCGGCCACAACCTCGTCAAAGCGGGCATTTGGCACCGCCTCGTCCACCAGCTTCCATTGCACGGCCCGCTTGCCCTTTACGCCCTCTTCGGTCGAACAGAACACATCGGCCCGGTCCCGCCGCACCATGCGCTTGTCGGTCACGCGGGTCAGACCCCCGGTGCCCGGCAACACCGCAAGCAAGGGCACCTCGGGCAGCGCCACGGACGACGTGCTGTCATCCGTCAGCATGATATGGTTGCACGCCAGCGCCAGTTCATACCCGCCCCCGGCGCACGCGCCCTTCACGGCTGCGACATACTTCTGGCCGCTTTCGGCCTCCGCCGCCTCGTAACCGTTGCGCGTCTCGTTCGTGAACTTGCAGAAATTCACCTTGTGGGCATGCGCAGCCCCCCCAAGCATCCGAATGTTGGCCCCCGCACAGAACACCCGGTCCTTGGCCGATTTCATCACCACGACCTTCACCTCCGGGTGCTCGAACCGCATCCGCTGGACCACGTCGTTCAACTCGATGTCGACGCCCAGGTCATAGGAGTTGAGCTTCAGCTGATAGCCATCGAACAGCCCGCCATCCTCATCCACATCCATCCAAAGCGTGGCCACAGGCCCGTCATAGTCCACCCGCCAATGGCGATAGCGGCTGGGATCGGTGCGAAAGTCGATGATCTTGGTCATGAATCAGGTAAGCCTTTCAGGGGCTGAAGTAGCATTATGCTACATCACAAGTAGGGAAAAATGCACATAAGGCCCAAAAATATCGTGTTTTTGTGCACTTTAATGCGCTTCTGACGGCGCATCTTCCAATGCCATCAGCGTGGCGCAGAACCCGGCAACGGCCGGCGTGACAATCTCCGGCGCATCCCTGTGCGGCGCATGCCCGGTCCCATCGACAATTAGCGCCTCGACCGGGGCATAGGCACGGCCCTCCACCTCGCGCACCTGCGCCAACGTGCCATAGGGATCTTCGGACCCCTGCACGACCAGCGACGGAATGCGCCAGTGATCAATGGCATCCCCCACATTCCAGTCGGCAAAGCCCGGATCGGTCCATGCGTCACGCCAGCCGTAAAACGCCACATCCGGGTGATCGTGATGCCGCGCCAAGCGGTCCTTCAGATCACCGCTCTCATAGGCCGATTTCGCCGCCCGAATGGCCGCCAGCCCCTCCGGCTCGGTAAAGAAATGCGGCGCGATCAGGATGAGGCCCCGGACGCGCATGTCCGACACCGACCCGGCATAGATGGCGGCAATCGTCGCCCCGTCCGAATGGCCCAGCAGCACAGCCGACGTCACGCCCGCCGCGTCCAGTAGCGGGCCCAGCACATCCTCCGCCTCGCGCGTCATGTAATCCAACGGGCGCGGCAACTGTACAGATGACGACCGACCATACCCCGCACGGGAATAGGCCAGCACACCCATGCCCGTGGCCTCCGCCAACGCCTCCGGCCAATCGCGCCACAGGCCCACGGACCCAAGGCCCTCATGCAGCATCACAAGCGTCGGCGCGTCCCCGGGCGCAGGCCCCCAGCACGCGTAGTCCAGATCATGCCCCGCAACCGAAACCGTGCCCGCACGCCACTCCATCACGCACCCTCCCGCAGCTTGAAGCGTTGGATCTTGCCCGTCGCCGTCTTGGGCAGGCTGTCCACACACTCGACCCAGCGCGGGTACTTCCACTTGCCCACACGGTCCTTCACATGGGTCTTCAGCATCTCCTCCAACCCCTCGGGTCGGTCGCCATGGGGCACGACAAAGGCCTTGGGTTTTTCCAACCCATCCTCGTCCCGCGCGGCGACAACAGCACATTCCAACACGGACGCATGGGACGAAATCGCCTGCTCCACCTCGAACGGGCTGACCCAGATGCCGGACACCTTGAACATGTCGTCCGTCCGCCCGCAGTAGACAAACCGCCCATCCGCGCGGCGCTCGTACTTGTCACCGGTTCGCGTCCATACGCCTTCGAACGTCTCGCGCGTCTTGTCCCGCCGGTTCCAATACCCGCCAGCAGCGGACGCGCCATTGACCAGCAGCTCACCCACCTCGCCCACGCCGACATCTGCGCCATGTTCGTCGACCAGCCGCACCTCGTATCCGGGCACCGGCACGCCCGACGTGCCATAGACCACGGCGCCCGGCGCATTCGACAGAAAGATATGCAGCATCTCGGTCGACCCGACACCGTCCAGGATCGGCACACCGGTCAGCTTCTCCCACCGCGTGCCCACGTCCTCGGGCAATGCCTCGCCTGCCGAAATACAGGTCCGCAAGGGCGCTTCAGGCGCGCCATGCGCTTCCATATGCGCCACCATCGCGGCATAAAGCGTGGGCACCCCGCAGAACACGGTCGGCTGCGCATCGGCAATCACCTGCACCATGCCGTCCGGCGTGGGCCGGCCCCCAAAGATCACCACGGTCGCGCCAACGGACATCGGAAACGTCATCGAATTGCCAAGCCCATAGGCGAAAAAGAACTTGGCCGCGGAAAACACCACGTCGTGTTCGCGCACCTGCAACACCTGCGCGCCATAGGTGTCCGCCGTCGCCTTCAGCGCGGAATGGATGTGATACACCCCCTTCGGCTGTCCGGTCGAGCCCGAAGAGTAGAGCCAGAATGCCGTCTCATCATCCGTGGCATCAAGGGTGTCAATCGGTGCCTCCGCCCGCGCCATGAACGCGTCATAGGTCTGTGCCCCGTCGCGCGCGCCGCCGATCACCACAACACGGCGCAGGTACGGATTGCCCTTCAGCGCCGGGGCCACCACGTCCCACAGCGCCTCTGACACGACCAGCATCGTGGCGCGGCTGTCCCGCAGGATCGCATCATAGACCGGCGTCGCCAGCAACGTATTCAGTGGCACCGGAATCACCCCGGCCTTCAGCGCGCCCCAGAACAGCACCGGAAACTCGATCTGGTCCAGCACCAGCATCGCCACCCGCTCTTCGGGCCGGATGTCAGACGCCAGGAACGCGGCACCGGCGCGGCCCGACGCCTCGGCCAGCGTGCCGTAGGTCAGGCTGCGCCCCGTGCCGACCTCGCGAAAGGCAACCTTGTCGCTGCGGCCCTCGGCCACGTGACGGTCCACAAAGTAAGATGCTGCGTTTGCCACGTGTCCCCTCCCAAAGACTCATGAAGATGCTTTATCGTGCATCCTGCGTCAGGCTGTCGCAATGTCCAGGCCGCGATCACGCACTTTACTGCAACCCCAACACCCGCGCCGCGTTGTCTTTCAGAATGCCGGGGCGCACTTCGTCCTTGATGTCGATGCCTTCGAAATCCGCCAACCACCGCTCGGGTGCGATCATCGGCCAATCCGACCCGAACAGCATCTTCTTGCGCAGGATAGAATTGCAATACCGCACCAGGATCGGCGGGAAATACTTGGGCGACCAGCCACTCAGATCGATATAGACGTTCGGCTTGTGCTGCGCGACGGCCAGCGCTTCCTCCTGCCACGGGAAACTGGGATGGGCCAGGATGATCTTCAGATCGGGAAAATCCACCGCCACGTCATCCATATACATCGGGTTCGAATACTTCAGGCGCATCCCGTTGCCGCCACGCATCCCCGACCCGACACCAGTCTGCCCGGTATGAAACAGCGCAATGCCGCCCTCATCCTCGATCGCGCGATACAGGTCATAGGCCATGCGGTCATTGGCATAAAACCCCTGCATGGTCGGATGAAACTTGAACCCCTTGATGCCAAACTCGCGCATCAGCCGCCTGGCCTCGCGCACGCCCATCTTGCCCTTCCACGGGTCAATGGACGCAAACGGGATCAGGATGTCACTGTTCTCGGCGGCAATCTCCGCGACTTCCTCGTTGGCATAGCGGCGATAGCCGGTCTCCCGCTCCGCATCGACGGGAAAGATCACGGCGGCAATGTTCTGCGCCCGGTAATGCGCCGCCGTCTCGGGCACCGTCGGCGGGTGTGTCCAGGGGGCGCGAAAATACGCTGCCATGGTGGATTGCAGGTCGTCATAGCCGTCATCCGGGTGACACCCGCAGGGCTCCTCGGCATGGGTGTGGATGTCGATGGCGCGGATCTTTTCAAGGTCAATCACAGGGCAATACTCGCGGGATCAGTGTTGTCATAAAGCCGGTCCACCAGATGGGCCCGGCGCTCCAGCAGCCTGGCAAAGTTGATGTTGCCCTTGGCGGTCACTTCGCCCGCGCCCATATCCGGCGGGTCGGCCAGAACGAGGGCACGCACAACCCTTCGGGCCGTGCCGGTGATGCCGTCGGAATACGTTTCCATACGCTTGCGTATTTCATCGGATGCTGCGCAGCATAGCGCGGCCTCATCCACCACACCGTCCTGCGCGTCCGGCCCCGGAACAATCAGTATGCCGACCTCATCCCGCCCCGCGCCGCAGACAACAACATCCTGTGCCAGGGGGCCAAGCACGGCCAGCATATCCAGACGCAGTTGCGCCGCCTGAACCCAGGTTCCCGTGCTCAGCTTAAAGTCCTCGGACAGCCGCCCGTCAAAGCGCAACCCCTTGTTCATATCCGCCGGGTCCACGAAACGCATCGCATCTCCGGTGACAAAAAAGCCCTCGATATCAAACGCTTCTGCCGTCTTTTCCGACGCTTCGTGGTAACGCGAAAAGACATTGTCGCCCTTCACCCGCACATCCATGCGCCCCGTCCCGTCATCGACAAGTTTCACAGACACGCCGGTCATCGGGACACCGACAATCCCGGCACCCTTGGCCGGAACATGTTGCAACAGGGCGGCGGGGGCGGTCTCGGTCAGCCCCCAGCTTGACGTGATCAGCGGCATGCGTCCCGCCGTCTCAAGCGCCATACGCTCAAGTACGCTCCACGTCTCCTGCGGCAGCGACGCACCTGCATAAAAGATCATGTCGAGGTCGCGGAAATACGTCTCGCGCAAGCGTGCGTCGCGTTCCATCGCCGCCACCAATTGCGCAAACCCAATCGGCACGTTGAACGAGATCGTGCCCGACACCAGCCCCAGATTCTCGACCGTCCGCCCGAATTTCGCCGGGATCGGCGCACCGTCATCAATGTACAGCGCCCCCCCGTTGGCCAGCACCAGATTGAAGTTATGCGATCCGCCAAAAACATGGTTCCACGGCAGCCAATCCACCAGCACCGGGGGGCGCGCAGCGACAAAGGGCAGGCCATCGCGGATTTGCGCCTGATTGGTCGTCATCATCCCGTGGGTTGTCACAACCGCCTTGGGATCAGAGGTCGACCCGGAGGTCAGCAACAGCTTTGCCACCGTTTCGGGGCCGACAGCCGCATGGGCGGCATTCACATCCGCCGACCCGTTCAAACCGGCCAACGCCTCACCGCGCCCGGACACCACGCGCGACACCAGTTTCGGGCAGTCAAACAGGTCCAAAGCCGGCCCAAACGCGTCATCATCCGCCGCATAGACCAGCGCGGGTTTCACCAGATCACGCACATATTCCAGCCGTCCATGCGCCGCCGCGATCAGGCTGTACTGCGCGGCCACGGGCACCGTCACCAGCCCTACATACTGCGCCGCCAACGTCAGCAGTGCATGATCCACCGCATTGCCCGACAGGATCAGGATCGGCCCCGACACACCCCGCGCCAATAGCCCGGCGGCCAGCACGCGCACACGCTCCAATGCGTTTGCATACGATACTGTATGCCACCCGTCCTCGGATCGCTCCGCCAGAAACACAGCGTCGGGCGTTTGTGCCGCCCATCGGTCCAACCACACGCCCGTCGACCGATCCACCGCCGACAGCTCATGGCCCGATCGCAGCACAATCGACCCGTCCGGACGGTCCTCGCGCACCACCTTGTGCGGCAACAATCCCAGATGATCGGTCATCCCCGCCCCTCGATCCGCGCCAGCGCCTTTTTCACCGCCGCAATTTCCACCGCGCGCAATCCGTCCAGCATGCGCCGATCATGGGCGCGCACCGCCGCCACGGCCTTGTCATATACCCGCCGCCCCGCAATCGTGCATTGCAGCGCATAGGCGCGACGGTCGTCAGCGCAGGGCGCGCGGGTGACCCAACCCGCCTCCTCCAACCGGTCCACATAAACCACCACATTCGCCCGCTCGACGGACAGGGCCCCCGCCAACTGGCTGGGTCGCAGGCCGGGATTCTCGACAATCATCGACAGCGCGGAAAAGGTCAGCATGCGCAGGCCAAACGGCTCCAACGTGCGCGCCAGATCGGCCTGAAGGACGTTGAACGCGCGCTTCATGTTGTACCCCACGAACTGGCGCAGGGCGGCATCGGTAACATCCGACTCCGTATGTTGCTCTACCTTCCGCATCATCGAAACCTCGGCGCGCGCTTTTCAAGGAAGGCCGCCAACCCCTCCACCGCATCGGGCGAGGTCTGGGCCAGCGCGGCCGCCATGCTTTCGACAAACAGCCCATCCTGCCGGGACATATCGGCAATCCGCGCGATCCCCTGGATCATCATGTAATTGGACAGCGGCGCGTTCCCGGCGATCTGCGCCGCAATCTCCATCGCCCGCGGCAGCGCCTCTCCGGTGCCAACGGCATAATGCGCCAACCCCAGGGCCACGGCCTCCTCGGCGCCATATTTGCGCCCCGTCAGCATCATCTCGGTCATCCGGTCCGGCCCCAGAATGCGCCCCACACGCACCGTCGCGCCACCGCCGACAAAGATGCCGCGCCGCCCCTCGGGCAATTGGAAAATACAGTCCGGTTCCGCAATCCGCACATGGGTCGAGGTCGCCAGTTCCAATCCGCCCCCGATCACCGCGCCCGTCATCGCCGACACGACAGGCAGGCCCGATCCCTGCACCCGGTCCATGACCGCGTGCCAGCCACGCGAGTGATGCAACGTGCCTTCGGCATCCCGGGCCACGTGTTCCGACAGGTCCAGACCGGCACAATAATGCCCACCCGCACCGGTGATGACGGCCACGCGCACGCCGTCGGGCGGGGCACGGAAAAACGCGTCAATCTCGGCCAGCAGCCCGTCCGACATCGCATTGCGCTTGTTGGCCCGGTTCAGGGTCAGCACCGCAATCTTGTCCTGCACATCAACCAAAAGATCGGGCATGCGCACCTCGTTAGTTATGGATCATAACTATCCAAGCACAGGACGGCCGATTCCAGCAAGTCCCGCCATTGACCCAGCATTAAGGTTAATACGCCGCCCGCACCGTTAACCGGAAGTCGCGTGCACCATCGGTGTACGCACGGTGCACAGTCTGTGCATAGGTTGTGCATCGCCCAAACCCCCTGTTTTGCAGGCGTTAACCCGCATCGCGACGCCCATGCGCCGCACAAGGCACCGAACGCCCTCGCCTCAGGGGATCAAAAACAGCGTGATCGCCGGAAATGCGACCAACAGGATCACGCGGAAAATGTCCGACCCGACAAAGAACAGCACCGCCTTGTACGTCTCGGTCATCGGTGTTTCACGGTCCATCGCGTTGATGATGAACAGGTTCATACCCACCGGCGGTGTGATCAATCCCACCTCCACCACGATCAGGACAAGGATGCCGAACCAGATCGCCACATGTTCCGGCGACATCCCGAAATCAAGGCCCGAGATCACCGGGAAAAAGATCGGAACCGTCAGCAGGATCATCGACAGGCTGTCCATGACACAGCCAAACACCAGATAGAAAAACAGGATCACGCTCAGCACAAGGATGGGCGTAAACCCTTGGGACAAAACGAAATCCGCCAGCCATTGCGGCGCGCCGGACAGCGCGAGAAAACCATTGTATTGCGACGCGCCAAACACGATGAAAAAGATCATGGCCGTTGTCTTGGCCGTCCCGATCAGCGACTCGCCCAGCACCCGCCACGTCAGATTGCCGCCAAAGAACGCAACCAGCCCGGTGCCCGCCGCGCCGACCGCCGCACCTTCCGTCGGCGTGAACCACCCGGCATAGATGCCGCCCACCACCAGCGCAAAGATCGCCAGCACCGGCCACGTCTCGGCCAGCGCCTTCCAGCGTTCCGCCATCGGAACGGCGGCGCGCGTGCCGGCGCTGCCCGGATACAGGCGGACGTAGATCGAGATGGTGATGACATATCCAATCGCGGCCAGAATGCCGGGAATGAACGCGGCCAGGAACAGTTTTGCAATGTTCTGTTCGGTGATGATCGCATAGATCACCAAGATGACCGAGGGCGGGATCAGGATGCCCAATGTCCCCCCGGCGGCCAGCGTCGCGGTCGAGAAACCCCCTGAATATCCATATCTTTTCAGCTCGGGCAGGGCCACGCGGCTCATCGTGGCGGCCGTGGCCAACGACGATCCACAGATCGCGCCAAAGCCCGCGCAGGCGCCCACGGACGCCATCGCAACGCCCCCCCGGCGGTGGCCAAGGAAGCTTTCGGCCGCCTTGAACAGCGACGTGGACATGCCCGAAAGCGTCGCGAATTGCCCCATCAACAGGAACATCGGGATGATGGTTAACGAGTAATTAGAGAATGTGGTGTATGTCTCGGATTTCAGCTTGGCGAGGATCGGCGTGGGGTTGCCGTTCATCGCGAATATCCAACCCACCAGCCCCATCATGAACATGGCCAACCCGATCGGCGCGCGCAAAAAAATCAGGCCCAAGAGGATCGGGAACGACCAGAACCCCAACTCCAACCGGGTCAGGCCCAGAAATTGGACGATATCGCGGACCCATTCCATCAGCCGTTAACCTTCCGGTAAGATCTGGCGTCCGGTGGCCGCTTCGACCACCCGGATCCAGGCGCAATAGATCGCCGTAAGGCCTGCGATGGCGGCGGCCCCCACGCTGGCGGCATAGGCCCACCAGACCGGGAATTGCAGAAACAGCGTCGTCTCGCCATTGCCGAGATAGCGCAGCATGCCGTCATAGAGGCGCAGTCCGATGAACACGATCACGGCGGCCAGCACGACCTCCCAGAACGCGCGCAACCAGCCCAGCGGGCGGCGCGGCAGGGCAGAGGTGAACACATCCACCGTCGCATGCTGGCCATAGAACTGGCAGACGGGAAAGAAGGCAAAGATGGCAAAGGCGACACCGGCCTCGGTCAGCTCATAGGTGCCCCTGATCTCGTCCACACCGGACGCAATCAGAAACTGGCCCAGCCACCCGTCGCCCAGCGCATGGCCCAGCTTCGACAGCTCGCGACCGATGATCGACAGCGTCGTCAACAGGACCAGGGCAACCAGAACAATCCCCCCGATCACCGCAGACATCCGCGACAGCCATTTCACGACGCTGTACATACTTGCCTCAAATCCTTGGAAAAATCGGGCCGCAGCATTCCTGCCACGGCCCGACTTTCAATTGCGTTAAGCGGATCAGCCCTCGTAGGCATCCATCAGCGCACGCGCCTCGTCGATCAGGGCCTGACCGTCGATACCCTTGCTTTCCATATCCGCGACCCATTCGTCATAGATGGGCTGCGCAGCCGCCCGCCATGCGTCAAGATCGGCGCCCGACACGGTCACGATGTTGTTGCCGTTGTCCACGGCCAGCTGACGCGCGGGCCCATCGGAATCGGCCTGTGTGCCTCCGGCAAAGATGCTGAATTCAAGGCCCGAATTGTCGTCGATGACCTTTTGCAGATCCGCAGGCAGGCTTTCGTACCGATCCTTGTTCATCGCCAGCACGAAGGTCAGCGTATAAAGGGCCTCGCCCTCGAACTCTGTATGGTTGCCCACCAGTTCCGGCACCTTCAGCGCGGCGGTCACTTCCCACGGGATGGTGGTGCCGTCGATCACGCCCTTGCTCAGGCCCTCGGGCACTGCGGGCACAGGCATGCCCACCGGCGTGGACCCCATCTTTTCCAGCAGGTTGTTCACGGTGCGGGACCCGCCCCGGATCTTCAGGCCCGCCATGTCCGCAGGCGTGCGCACTTCCTTGTTGGTGTGGATCATGCCCGGTCCGTGCACCCATGTACCCAGGATATGCACATCCTTGAACTCGGTGTCTTTCATATGTTTTTCAAACATTTGCCAATAGGCAGACGACATCGCCCGGGCATTTGTCATCATGAAGGGCAGCTCGAACACCTCGGTGCTGGGATAGCGACCGGGGGTATAGCCGACCACGGTCCAGACGACGTCGGCCACGCCGTCAATGGCCTGGTCCATCAACTCCGGCGGGCGTCCCCCCAACTGCATGGACGGGAAACGGTCGATCTTGATCCGGCCATCGCTGGCCTCTTCGACATTGTCGGCCCAGACATCCAGAACCAGCTTGGGCACATTGGCCTGCGCCGGCAGGAACTGGTGCAGGTTCAGCGTGACCTCCTGCGCCATGGCGGCGGTGCCCGACCCGATGGCAAGGGCCGCAGCACCCACCATGTTCAGAAATGATTTGCGTGTGAGTGACATGAATTTCCTCCCTAATCCGGTCAGGCATCCATGGCCTGACTCGCTCTTCCGAGGGAATTGTTATGCAACGCAACTAAATCTGTCACCCGCCTTTGTAACTATATCGCCGCTTTGTGCATCGGCCCCTTATCCGCGCGGCAGGGTGGTTTCGGGGTCATAGGGACCCGGCGCGATGACACGGCACGGTACCAGTTCCCCCAGCATATCCACAGTCATTTCAGTGCCTTGCACAGCGAATGCCGGGTGAACAAACGCATAGGCCAGGTTCAACCCCACCCGGTGCCCCCAATCACCCGAAGTGACAGTGCCCACAACGGCACCATCCTGCATAATGGATGCCCCGGGATGCGCACGCGACGTCGTGCCATCCACCACCAGGCTCACCAGCTTGGCACGTGGCCCGTTCGCCTGCCGCTCCTCCAGCGCCGCCTTGCCGACAAAACCCTTGTCCATCTTCACAAAACGGTCCAGCCCCGTCTCAAAGGGATCGAACTCGGTGATCAGGTCCGCTTTCCAATGCAGATAGCCCTTTTCCATCCGCATGGACTCAACCGCACGCGCCCCGAACAGGCGCAAACCATGCGCGTCACCCGCCGCCCGCAACGCCAGATAGGCTGCGTAAAGCTGGTTGTTCGGCACATGGATTTCATAGGCCAACTCGCCCGAGAAGCTGACCGACATCACCACGGCAGGCGCAATCCCGACAAAGGCCCGGCGCACCGACAGCCATGGGAACGCGGCCTTCGACCAATCGCCCCGCGACGCCGCCGACAGTACATCGCGCGCCTTTGGCCCCGCCACTACAAGAATCGTGTAGTCATTGGTAAGCGACTGAAACGACACATCAAACGCGTCTGCATGGGTGCGCAGCCAATCCATGTCGTGCCACTCCGACGCTGCCGCCGATCCGTACCACACGGGTCCACCGGGGATGTTGGCAATCGTCGCCTCGCCCTTCACACAGCCATGGTGGTTCAGCAGATAGCCAAGCCCCACCTTGCCCTCTGTCCGCGTCACGCGCCCGCAGATGACATGGTCCAGAAAATCATGCGCATCCGGCCCCGCGATCTCGATCCGGTTGAAGCCGTTGACCTCGGCCAGCCCGACACCGGTCTGCACCGCCGCCACCTCTGCGGCCACCACATCAAAGGCTTCGTCAAACCGAAACCCATGCGTGACCCCGAACTCCGGCGTGGGCTTGATGTAGTCCACCCTCTCCCAGCCATTCACGACCGTGAATTCCGCCCCCTCAGCCGCCAGCACAGGCGTCAAAGGCGTGGTCTTCATGGGCCGACCCGCAGGCCGATGCTCGTTCGGAAAATGGAACCGAAATTCGTTCTGATAATCCTCGATAGCCTTGAGTGCCGTCAGTTCCACATTGCCATGCCCGGTAAAGCGGCGGGGGTCCAGAACCCAGGTGTCATAACATGCCTCGCCATGCACGATCTGCTGCGCCAGCAGCCAGCCATGGCCGCCCCCCTCGCCCAGTCCAGCCCGCAAGCCTATGATACAAAACGCATTCCGCTTGCCCGGGATCGGTCCGACCAGCGGTGCACCGTCGATGGTATAGGTGATCGGCCCGTTCACCACAGTCTTGATCCCCACCTCGGTCAGCGCCGGCATCCGGGCAAAGGCGCCCTCCAGCACGTCCGTGATCCGGTCCAGATCATCGGGGCACAGGTCATTGGAAAAATCGGGCGAAATCCCATCCATGCCCCAGGTCTTGCAGTCCTGTTCGTAAAACCCCAGAAGCAGCCCGTTCTTCTCCTGCCGACAGTAGTAATCGCTGATCGGACAGCGCAGCAGCGGCATGCGATGCCCCGCCGCGACAATGCCGGGGATATCATCGGTGACGAAATACTGGTGCTCCATCGACATGACGGGATGGTGCACACCCATCATCGCGCCCACCTCGTTCACCCTGTAACCGCACGCGTTCACGACCACCTCGCAGGCGATATCCCCCTTGTTCGTATGGACAATCCAACTGTCATCCGGCCGCTGGGTCAGCCCCGTCACGTTGGTCTGCCGGTACACCTCGGCCCCCGCCCTGCGCGCCCGCCGCGCCAGCGCCTGGCACAGCGAGGCCGGATCGATATCCCCGTCATTGCCATCCCACAGCCCGCCCAGCAGATTGTCGGTCGAGATCAGCGGATGCCGTCGCGCGCATTCCTCGGCGTCGATCACCTCGAACGCCACGCCCATGCCCCGCGCCATGGACGCGAAATGGCGATACCCATCCATCTGGGCCTCGGTATTCGCCAACCGTATGCCGCCGTCGCCATGGTTGTACTGCACCGGATAGTCGGGATCGTCGCGCAATTCCCGGTACAGCTTGATGGAATGAGTCTTCAGCCCCACCATCGTCTGGTTCATGCCGAAATTCGTCACCTGCGCCGCCGAATGCCACGTGGTGCCACTGGTCAACTCGTCCCGCTCGACCAGCACAACATCGGTCCACCCTTCCTGCGTCAGATGGTACAGGGTCGAACTCCCCGCAATGCCGCCACCGATCACGACGGCACGGGTCTGGGTCTTCATGGCACATCTCCGGATTTGCATATTTGCCGGAACAATGAAGACACGCCGTCGCCCGTCAATCGTACCTTCATACCTTCATTGTTCCGAAAATATGCATTTGCAGAGGCCAAAACCACGGGCCGACGCTTGCGTGATGCACCAACATGCCCACCCCTGACCCCATGTCCGACCCCAAGCCGACACGACAGGGCCGTAGCGCCCGGAAAAAGGCCCGCGCCGCAGGCCCGCCAATGAACCCGGCCCCGCCCGGGCAAGCGGGCGGGCAATATCGCCCGCTGTCCGATGCGGACATTCAGCACATCTATGCCGCCGCCCTGAAACTGCTGGTCGGTCTCGGCATGGGCGAGGTGCCGGACCGCCTGCGCGCGACCCTTGAAAACGCTGGCGCATTCAGCCTGCCAAACGGACGCGTCTCGATCCCGCGGGCATTGGTCGAAGAGGCCATCGACCAGGCCCCCACGACCTTTCCCCTGCATGGCCGTGACCCGGCCCGCACCATCGAAGTGGGTGGCACGGCGGTGCATTTCGGCACAGGCGGGGCCGCGGTCCAGACCCTCGACCGGAAAACCCGGCTCTACCGCCCCTCGACCCTGGCCGATCTCCACGATTTCACCCGCCTGCAAGACACGCTCACCAATGTCAGCTGGTTCACGCGCTGCTGCATCGCGGGTGACATGACGGACGAATGGCTTTTGGACATCAACACCGCCTATGCCCTGATGCGAAACACGACCAAACCTGTGGCCACGGCCTTCACGCTGGCCAAACACGTCGCCCCCATCGTTCACATGTTCGACATGGTGGCGGGGGGCGAAGGCACCTTTGCGCAGCGCCCCTTCGTCAAGGCGCATATCAGTCCCGTCATTTCACCCATGCGCTTTGGCGCAGACGCGGTCGACACGACCTATGAATGCATCGCACACAACATCCCGCTGTCCTGCATCACCGCCGCACAGGCCGGGGCCACGGCCCCCGCGACGCTCGCGGGCTTTCTTGCGCAATCGCTGGCCGAAACGCTCGCCAGCCTGGTGATGGTGCACGCGATCAAACCCGGCCACCCGATGGTGTTCTCAAACTGGCCACTGGTCATCGACCTGCGCACCGGCGCCTTCGCGGGCGGAGGCGGAGAGATCGCCGTCATGAATGCGGCCTCCGCCCAGATCATCAACCATTTGGGCCTGGTGTCCGGCGTTGCGGCGTCGATGACAGATGCCAAGGCGCTCGACGCGCAATACGGCATCGAAAAGGGGCTCACGTCGCTGGCCGCAGCGCTTGCAGGCGGCAACCTGATCTACGAAAGCTCAGGCATGACGGCGGCCCTGCTGGGCGCCAGTTTCGAAGCCTTCGTGCTGGATGACGAAATGCATGGCCTGACCTACCGCATCCTGCGCGGGATCGAGGTGTCGGCTGACACGATCGACCTGCCGGGCATCCACGCGGCCGTTCTGGGCGAAGGCCACTTCCTGGGCGGTCCCGCCACCATTGCGGCCATGGAACGGGACTATGTCTATCCCTCCCTCGCCGATCGCGAGACCCCCAAGACATGGGAAGACAGCGGGGCCCAAACGGCATGGGACCGTGCGGCAGCACGCGTGGACGACATCCTTGCCACGCACCACCCAACCTACATCGATGACGCGACTGACGCGGCCATCCGCGCGGCCTTCGACATCCGGCATCCATAGGATCGGCCCATGACCGTCAAGGACACCGCCGCCATGATTGCAGGCATCCAGCCCGTGCTGAACCCCGGCGCATGGTCGTTTTGCGCCGTGACGGGCGGCGGCACCTTCCCGCCGGACGTCTTCGTGGCGATACAGGCGTCCGAAGGAACACCCCTGATCCTGTCACAGGCCAGCGCTGCCCTGAAAATGATCAAATTGCAGGTCCAGTCCGACTTCGAAGGCGTCGGCCTCCCAGCCGCCGTCGCCACGACGCTCAGCAGGCAGAGCATCCCGTGCAACGTGGTGGCAGGCGATCCCCACGACCACATCTTTGTGTCCGAAGACCAGGCCAGTCTGGCCCATGACACATTGCTGAAACGTTGACAGACGCCAACCAGGCACCAGCCCCCATTTTCTTCTGGCCAAAAATATCCCGGGGTCTGGGGCAGCGCCCCAGCCAGCGCGCCGCACAGCGGCGCGCATCGCCCCGGCAGCGTATCGGCGCAGCCGATGCGCGAGAGGGGCCATGCGTGTTCGGTCAGGCCAAGCCCCTCGCGCGGGCTCGGGCCATTCACATTTTTTGAACCGTCCACCGGACGCTTCAATTTTCTTCCAAAACCAAAGGTGAATGGTGGCGTGGGGGAGACTTGAACTCCCGACCTCTCGATTATGAGTCGAGCGCTCTAACCAGCTGAGCTACCGCGCCATGGGGGCGTCACCTATGCCAGCGCCCCAGAGTCGTCAAGCGCGAATTCAGGACTTTGTCGACCGCACCGTCTCGATCATCAGGGACACATTGTCAGGGTCCGCATCGGGCGTGATCCCATGGCCAAGATTGAAGATATGCGGCCCCTTCGAAAACGCGCGCACAATCGCCTGCGTCTCGTCCACCAGCGCCTGTCCGCCCGTCACCATGTGGGACGAGGCCAGATTGCCCTGTACGCACCCGTCCACCTGCACATGTTCCGCCGCCCACTCCGGTGAAATGGAATTGTCCAGCGCCACGCACTCCACGCCCGTCGCCTTGTGAAACCCGACATAGCCATCGCCCGCCTCACGCGGGAAGCCGATGACCGGGATATGAGGATACCGCGCCTTGAGCGCGCCGGTGATCTCGGCACAGGGGGCCACGGCATATTTCTCGAACGCCTCGCCCTTCAGCGACCCGGCCCAGCTGTCAAAGATCTTCACAACCTCGGCGCCTGCCTCGATCTGCGCCGCCAGATATTCAATGGTGGCCGCCGTGATCCGCGCCAACAACGCCTCGAACGCCGTCACATTGCCTTGCATCAACGCATGGGCCGGTCCCTGGTCCGGCGTTCCGCGCCCCGCGATCATGTAGGTGGCCACCGTCCACGGCGCGCCGGCAAAGCCGATCAGCGTGGTTTCTTGCGGCAGCTCCCGCCGCAGGATGCGCACGGTCTCGTAAATGGGATTCAGCGTCTCGTGAATGTCGTCCACGGGTTTCAGCGCATCGACACCCGCCTGATCGGTGATGGTCGACAGGCGCGGCCCCTCGCCCGTCACAAACCACAGGTCCGCGCCCAATGCCTGCGGCACAAGCAGAATGTCGGCAAACAGGATCGCCGCATCAAAACCATAGCGCCGGATGGGCTGCAACGTGACCTCGGCGGCCAGGTCCGGGGTGTAGCACAGGGACAGGAAATCCCCGGCCTGCGCACGCGTGGCCTTGTATTCGGGCAGATACCGTCCCGCCTGTCGCATCATCCAGATGGGCGGTGTCGGCAACACCTCACCCGCCAAAGCCCGCAAAATCGTCTTGCCGGTTCCGCCGTCTTTCATCACTACGCCCCTGTATGATCGTTTCCAGTTGTCAACATAAGTTGACACATCTAAAAGATAAAGCCATGACTGTGCGCCTACCTTCTCCCGCCGCTCCGCTCAAGATCGGAACCCGTGGCTCTCCCCTTGCCCTGGCCCAAGCCCACGAGACGCGCCAGCGTCTTGGCACGGCCTTCGATCTGCCCGACGCGGCGTTCGAGATCGTGGTGATCAAGGTGCAGGGCGATGACCGCTCCATGATCGCCGCCGACCGCCCGTTGAAAGAGATCGGCAACAAGGGCCTGTTCACCCGAGAGATCGAAGACGCCTTGCTGGAGGGCGGTATCGACATTGCCGTCCACTCGATGAAGGACATGCCGACCGTGCAGCCGGACGGCCTGGTCCTGGACACCTACCTGCCGCGCGAAGATGTGCGAGATGCGTTTGTGTCGCCCCGTTTCAAGACCATCGCAGACCTGCCCGCCGGGGCCACGGTCGGGTCGTCCTCCCTGCGCCGGCGCGCGCAGCTGCTGCACAGACGGCCGGACCTGAACGTCGCCGAATTTCGCGGTAACGTGCAGACACGGCTGAAAAAACTGGGCGACGGTGTGGCCGATTGCACCTTCCTCGCCTGTGCGGGTCTGAACCGTCTGAACATGACGGACGTGCCCGCCACACCCGTCGATCCCACCGACATGCTGCCCGCTATCGCCCAGGGGGCCATCGGCATTGAACGTCGTGTGTCGGATACCAACACCGCAGACCTGCTGGCCGCCATCCACGACGCCCCGACAGGTCACCGCCTTGCAGCGGAACGGCACTTTCTCTTCACCCTCGACGGCTCTTGCGAGACCCCCATCGCCGGGCTCGCGACCCTCGACGGTGCCACGCTGACCCTTGTCGGAGAGGTCTTGCGCCCCGACGGATCTAACGCCATCAGCGGCACCCGAACAGGGGCCATCGCAGATGGCACGGCCATGGGCGCCGACCTGGCCCAGGACCTTCTGAAAACCGCAGGCCCCGGCTTTTTCGACTGGCACTGATCCTCTTTCACTTGGCCAGGCAAACTCCGGGGGAGGCCGCAGGCCGGGGGCAGAGCCCCCATGGTCGGCGCAGATCGCCACCGCGCCCTTCGCAGAGGGCCTCTTGAAACACAGAAGTGATGGACCTGGTGCGCTCTGTCCTTGACCGACTCAAGGCCGGGACATCACGCTGGTGCCATGTCCATGCCGCGCAGCCAGCTGTCCACCCATGAGGTCGAAAACCAGCCCGACCCGCTGGGCGATGTGAACCTTTACGCCTCTGATCCGATCCTGCGGGCCACCGCGCCGGACAGCCTGTCGGACTATGGTGCATCGCTGGGGCGGGCAAAGACGCGCGCCCTTGGACGCAGCGCCCAACGGCATGGGCCCGCATTGCAGCTGTTTGACACTGGGGGGCGGCGGCTGGACGAGGTGGCCTTCCACCCCGCCTATCACGAGATGATGACGCTGAGCCAGGGTGCGGGCTATGCCGCGACCGCCTGGGATGGTGGCAGTCACGTGGCCCATGCGGCGATGGTGTACCTCGCGTCCCAGGTCGAGCCTGGCCATTGCTGTCCCCTGACCATGACCTATGCCGCGGTGCCTGCGCTACAGGTCAACACCGACATCGCGGCGCACTGGGTGCCAAAGCTGATCGCGCGCGACTATGACCCGCGCACCCTGCCCATCGGGCACAAGCGTAGCGCCACCCTGGGCATGGCGATGACCGAAAAACAAGGCGGATCGGACGTGCGCGCCAACACCACGCGGGCCGTGCGGGATGGCGCGGCCTGGCGGTTGACCGGCCACAAATGGTTCTGTTCGGCGCCCATGTCCGACGGGTTTCTGACGCTTGCGCAGACTGACACGGGCCTGACCTGTTTTCTGGTGCCGCGCTGGTTGGAGGGGGACCGCAATGCCATTCACCTGATGCGCCTGAAGGACAAGCTGGGCAACACGGCGAATGCGTCTTCCGAGATCGAATATCACGACGCCCTCGCCTACCAGCTGGGCGATGCGGGGCGTGGGGTGCAGACGATCATCGAGATGGTGCACCACACCCGCCTGGATACCGCCATGGCCCCTGCCGGCTTGATGCGGGGGGCGTTGATGCATGCGATGCACTGGGCGCGGCACAGGCGCGTGTTTCAAAAGACATTGATCGACCAGCCGTTGATGCAATCGGTGCTTGCGGACCTGATTCTGGATTGGCAGGCGGCAACCCGTCTGGGCCTGTCTGTGGCGATGGCCTTTGATGATCCTGAGGCGCGCCCCTTTGCCCGGATCGCCGTGGCGCTGGCGAAGTTCCTCAACAACAAGCTGTGCCCGCGCGTCACGCTTGAGGCGATGGAGACCTTGGGCGGCATGGGATATGTCGAGGATACACCGATGCCGATGTTTTACCGCGAGGCGCCGCTGAACAGCATCTGGGAAGGGTCGGGCAATGTGATCTGCCTGGATATCCTGCGCACGCTGTCGCGCGATCCCGACGCGTTGGAGGCGTTGCGTGCGCGGCTGGATGCGTCCAAGGGTGTCGACGCCCGATACGATCAGGCGCTGAAGGATCATCGCGAGCGGTGGTCCAGGCTGCCCCAAGAGGGGGATGCACGGCATTTTGCAGAGCGGACGGCGCTGTTGCTGGCGGCCTCGGTGCTGGTGCGGGATGCCCCTGCCGCGGTGTCTGACGGGTTTGTCGCGACGCGCCTTGAGCCTTCGCGGGGGCATATTGCAGGGTCCATTGCCGGGGTCGATGTCGCAGGCATTCTGGACACGTTCTGAGGTTACCCATGGGTAACCATTAAGGACCATTAAGTTACTTATACCAAAGGTTAATTCAACGCACGCGGGCCGTCAGACCCACTTGGCCAGCGGCGGCAAGGACATCAGCACCGCATTGGCATCATGGCCGGTTTCGAGCCCGAATTTCGTACCGCGATCATAGACCAGGTTGTATTCGGCATAGAGACCCCGATGCACCAGTTGCGCATCCTTGTCGGCGTCATCCCAATCCTGCACCCGACGCTTTTCCACCAGCGGCACATAGGCGGGCAGGAAGGCACGCCCGATGTCCTGGGTCAGGGCGAAATCCGCCTCCCAATCGCCGGTATTGTGATCATCCATGAAGATGCCGCCCACCCCGCGCGCGCGGCGGCGGTGGGGGATGTAGAAATATTCGTCCGCCCACTCTTTCAGCCGGGGGTAATGCGTTTCTCCGTGCGGGTCGAGATGCGCCTTCTGCTGCGCGTGGAAATGGGCCGTATCCTCGGCGTATTCGATGCAGGGGTTCAGGTCGGACCCGCCCCCAAACCACCACGCGTGGGGCGTCCAGAACATGCGGGTGTTCATGTGCACGGCGGGCGCGTGCGGGTTCTGCATGTGAGCGACAAGAGAGATGCCCGAAGCCCAGAACCGCGGGTCGTCCTTCATCCCGGGAATGCCCTTGCGCGCCGCCATCGCCATCTGCGCGCGTTCGCCCAGCGTGCCATAGACGGTCGAGACGTTCACACCGACCTTTTCGAACACCCGGCCCCCGCGCATCACGCTCATCAGCCCGCCGCCTGCGTCCGACCCGTCATCGGAGGTGCGTTTGGTTTCCGTCACGTCGAACCGGCCCGGCGTGCCATCCGACATGGGGCCGGCGGCATGGCTGTCTTCCAACCCCTCAAAGGCCGCGACGATATCGTCGCGCAACTGCCGGAACCATGCGGCGGCACGGGTTTTCTGGGTGTCGAAGTGTTCGGTCATCGCGCACTGTCCTGTTTGGTTGACACTTTTCTAGCGCACCTGCGGGGATGCGGCAAAGGGCAAAGTGCCGGACAACCAAGGCTTAGTGCGCGGGCGCCTCGACCGGGTCGAGCAGGCTGCGCCCGCCATCCACGGTCATCACGTCGCCGGTGACAAAGCCGGACCCGTCCGAGGCAAGGAACTGGACCGCGTCCACCAGTTCGGTGGGGCTGGCGATGCGGTGCAGGGGGGTGTGGTTTTGGATCTCGTCCCGCCATTCGGGATTGTCCCCGATCGACGACTTGAGCGAGGCCGACATCACCGACCCGAACGCCACGGCGTTCACCCGAATGCGCTGTGGCGCGAGAGCCAGCGCCATGGAGCGCGTCATCTGTTCCAGCCCCGCCGACGCGATGGAATAGCCCAGCAGTTGCGGCCGGGTCTGGTGCGCGGCGATGGAGCTGAGGTTGATGATCGAGCCGATGCTGGTGGCGTCCGTATTGTCCTTGGCCTGTTTGATCATGCGCCGCGCCACTTGCTGGCTGAGGCGCAACGCGGTCATCAGGTTCTGTTCCAGCAAGGTTTCCACCGACGCATCCTCGGGGTCCAGCGCGTCGGTTTCCATGACCTGACGCGAGGCGTTCACGAGGATGTCGATCTGATCGAAGGCGTCGATGGTGGCCGAGACGAGGTTGGCGATTGTCAGGCGCTGGCGCAGGTCGCCGGCGAAGTAGCGAATGTTGCCTTCTTCGGCGACGTCGCCCAGTTCGTCATGCAACCGCTTTTCATCCATGTCGGCGCACATGACATTGGCGCCCTGATCCGCGAAATGCCGTGCGATGGCAAGGCCGATGCCATTGGCCGCCCCCGTGACGATGGCCGTCTTGCCGTTGATGGAAAAGGACATGTGCTACCTTTTGGGTTGCTTGGGGCGTTCGGCCCGCACCAGTTTGAACCGCGCATCGCCGTCCAGATCAACCACTTTGGCAAAATGCGACGCGAGGGCATCTTCGTAGGGCAGGTGCCGGTTGGCGACCATCCACAGCGCCCCGTGCGGTTTCAGGATGCGCGCGGCCGCCGCGATAAAGGCGCGGCCCAGCGACGGGTCGGCGCTGCGTGATTTATGAAAGGGCGGGTTCATCACCACGGCGTCCACCTTGTCCGGCGGGGTCCAGGTGGTGGCGTCGGCCCAGTGGAAACGGGCGCGGGTGTCGGTGACGTTGTGGCGGGCGCATTGCAGGGCCATGTCATGCGCTTCGACCAGATGCACGGTTTGCACATCGCGGGTAAGCAGGTGCGCCGAGAGGTACCCCCAGCCTGCGCCAAGATCGGCGATGGTCCCCACCATGGTGTCGGGCAAGGCGTCGGCCAGCAGGGCCGAGGCCGGGTCCACGCCGTCGGCGGAAAAGACGCCGGGAGCGGTCCAGAACCCGCCCGGGTGCAGTTCGGGGCCGCGCGCCCAGTCGCTGAGGTCAACGCCCCCGCGGGCCCAGTAGATCTTGCCATGGGATTTGGAGATGGGCGCGCTGACATCGGTGTGCTTGCGCAGGGCTTTGAGCATGCTGTCCGCGCCATCGGTTTTTTGTCCGTCGATGATCACAGGTCCATCCGTCCGGGCCATGGCGGCGGCGACCAGCGCCTGCGCTTCGGCCCGCGCGCGGGTCAGGCAGGTGACGCTGGCCGCGAACCGCGTGTCGCCGGGCAGTTCGGGCGACACGCTGTAGCCGCGCCTTTCGAAGCGCGCGCATACGGTGACGAGGGGGGACACGACATGGACGTTGCCCATGGGCAACGCCGACAGGTCGGCATCCTCGGCTGGGTGCAGAACGGCCACAGGGCCATCGCCCCAAGCGTCCATCGCCTGAAGCGCCAAGGGCAAGCGATCACCGATCACCTACTCTTCTTTCTCCATCGTGCATTGCAGCGGGTGCTGGTGCCGGCGGGCAAAGTCCATGACCTGGGCCACCTTCGTCTCTGCGATCTCGTGACTGAAGACCCCCACAACAGCGAGGCCCTTCTTGTGCACGGTCAGCATGATTTCGAACGCCTGGGCGTGGTTGAGCCCGAAAAAGCGTTCAAGCACGTGCACGACGAATTCCATGGGCGTATAGTCGTCATTCAAGAGCAGCACCTTGTAGAGAGGCGGGCGCTTGGTCTTGGGCTTGGTTTCGGTGACGACGCTGGTGTCCCCATCGTCGTCCATCGGTCCGGCCATCATATGCATGTCAGACTGCATGCGCGTCCTCATAAACGGGAATCTCTTGGTGAGCTTGGACCACCCTATATAACGCGCGGGACAGTTTAGAAAAGAGGGCGGCGCGGGATTGTCGCGGCGTTGCGGGACAGGATGGCCTTTGACACGGCATGTATTGCCTTTGATGCAGACGACACGCTTTGGCACAATGAACGGGTGTTCAAGCTGACGCAGGAGCAGTTCGCCGAGCTGCTGGCCCCCCATGTGCAGGCGCCCGATCTGGATGCGCAATTGCTGGCCGCCGAGCGGCGCAATATCGGGCAGTACGGCTTTGGCGTGAAGGGGTTTGTCCTGTCGATGATCGAGACCGCGCTTGAGGTGACACAGAACCGCGTGCCGGGGTCCGTCATCGGCGATCTGATTGCCGCGGGGCAAGAGATGCTGGCCCATCCCACGGACCTGCTGCCCCATGCCGAAGAGGCGGTGCGCGTTGCCCGGGAACGCGGTCCGGTTCTGCTGATCACCAAGGGCGACCTGCTGGATCAGGAGCGCAAGCTGGCGCAATCGGGCCTGGGTGATCTGTTTGACGGGGTCGAGATCGTGTCGGACAAGACCGCGTCGGTCTATGCCCGCATCTTTGACGCCTTCGGCGGCGCGGACCGGGGCATGATGATCGGCAATTCGATGAAATCGGATGTGCGTCCCATGATTGATGCGGGTGGCTTTGGTGTCTTTGTACCCCACGATCTGGCGTGGGATCTGGAACATGCGGACGCGCCCGAGGACCATCCGCGTTACGCGACCCTGCCCGATCTGGGGGCGCTGCCCGATTTTCTGCGCCTGCGCGATTAGGCGCCGCCACATTGCTGCCACAATCGCCCTGATGGTGCCATGCGCCCCCGCATCCCCAAGATATTGAACACTGCGGGTGCAGAAAAACGGAAACGTGAGGGACATCAACACTTTAATGAAAAAGCATCCTGTGTTAGCGTGCAGGCAATTACAAAAAAGGTCAGTCGAATAATCGACGGCCAGAGGCAGACATAGGCAGGTTTACCGTGAAGGTTCGGCGCGCACAGCCGGCCCGGCTAGGGCTCATTCTATTCGCACTTCTCTGGATGATCGTGATCGTCCCCGCCTCGGTCATGGCGGCCCCGTATGCGGCGTTCGTGATGGACGCGCGCACGGGCGAGGTCTTGCATTCCCGCAACGCCGACACGCGGTTGCACCCGGCATCGCTGACCAAGATGATGACCTTGTACATCGTCTTTCAGGCGGTCGAGCGGGGCGAGATCACGATGGACACCAAGGTGAAGGTGTCCCAGAAGGCCGCCGCCGAAGTGCCGTCGAAGCTGGGCCTGCGTGCAGGGTCCAGCATCAAGCTGCGCTACCTTGTGCGGGCCGCAGCGGTGAAGTCCGCCAATGACGCGGCCACCGCCATGGCCGAAGCCATCTCCGGATCCGAGGCCGCCTTTGCCCGCCGGATGAACCGCACGGCCAAGTCGCTGGGCATGACCCGCACCACCTTCAAGAACGCGCATGGCCTGACCGAAAGCGGGCACCAGTCCACGGCCCGCGACATGTCGATCCTGGGGCGGCACCTGCTGTATGACTACCCGCAATACTACAACCTGTTCTCGCGCACCTCGACCAATGCGGGCATTGCCGAAGTGCGCAATACGAACCGGCGCATGCTGGCCAATTACAAGGGCGCCGACGGGATCAAGACCGGCTATACCCGCGCGGCGGGCTTCAACCTTGTGGCATCCGCCGAGCGTGGCAACGAACGCATCATCGCCACCGTCTTTGGCGGCAAATCGACCACGTCGCGCAATGCGAAGGTGGCGGAATTGCTGGACCTCGGCTTTCGCCGCGCCCCGAGCCGCGCGCCTGTGCGCAAGCCGCAGAAACCCGGATACGTGCCGGGCGACGATCCCGTTGTCATCGCAGGCAATCAGGACGCGCCCAAGGGCGCAGGCAAGATCATCCGCCTGAGCGGCGCGGTCAAAACCAGCTATCGCCCCAAGATGCGTCCGGGCAGCGCAGCCCCGGTTCTGGTAGCCGAAGCACCGGTGGCGACCACTGTGTTGCCGGATGACATCCAGACCGCGCTGGTCGCGGCACAGACCAACGAAACCACGTCGCAACTGGCGGCATCGGCGCTGTCGGCGGCCCTGGTCCCATCGGTGCGGCCCGAAGCGCGGCCCACGCAGGTGGCATTGAGCCCCGAGCCCGAGGTTGTGACCCGCGTGTCCACATCCGGCGGACGGCACTGGGGTGTGAACATCGGGCGCTATGCCAGCCGCTACAAGGCCGAAAAGGTGCTGCTGCAAACGGCCCTGGCCGAGATGTCGTCGCTGGATGGCAGCCTGCGCAAGGTGGTGCGCCGCCCAACCGGCTTTGACGCCAATTTCATGGGCATGACGCGCGATGGCGCTGATCTGGCCTGTCGTCGCCTGCAATCGCGCAACGTGACCTGTTTCATGATCGGACCGTCCTAGGCGCGGGCCGGTCAGGTCCACGCCGCCGGATCGACATTCAACAAAAGGGCAAGCTGGTCGTAGACCTCAGGCTCTGCCCCTTGCAGCGCATCGGGGCGTTCAAAGAACAGTTCGACCGCGACGGCAAAGAATTCTTCGTGATTGGTGGCGCCATAGGCGTCGATGACCGTGCGCCGCCCCGCCTCCACACGTGCGACGTGACGGTCGTAGGCGGCGACGATGACCTGCGCCCAAGTGGCAAAGTCCTGCCCCGGTGCCATGGGCGGTGCGCCGTCCGTCTGACCCGACAGGTCATCCAGCTGGTGCGCGAATTCATGCAGGGCGACGTTCATCCCGTCCTGGCCGTTCAGCCCGCCCTGATGCGTGTCCTGCCAGGACAAGACCACCGGCCCCCGTGACCAGCTTTCGCCCAGGCGCACCACCTCTTCTTCGGTCACGACATAGCCGTCCTGCCGGGTCTGTTTCGATTTGAACGCACCGGGGTAGACCAGCACGGTGCTGAGGTGGCGGTACCAGGCGTCCGTACCCACCACCAGCAAGGCCGCCTGTGCCGCGATGCTCAGCGCCATCTCGTCCGTGACCTCGAGCCCGTTGCAGCCTACCAGTTCGACCTGGTTGAGAAACAGCGCCACCTTGCCCTCGAACGGGGCCTTGAGGGCGGGCGGCAGCTTGCGGATCAGCGGCACCTGGCGTCGGATGATCTGCCATTCCGTGTCCGTCAGGCGCGACGCGAGCACCTCTTGCTGCCATTGGCGCTTGCGCCAGGCGCGCCATGCCAGGGCGCCGCCGATAAGCGCGATGAGGCCAAGGAACCAGATCATGTCCGGGCCGCCTTTCTGATCCAGCGGACAAAGTCCCGCAGCGGCGGGCGTTGGACCCCGGGCCGGGTGACAAGGTGATACCCCGCACCGTCAGTCGCATCCTCGTGCAGCACGCACAACCGCCCGGCGGCGATGTCCGCCTCGACAAAGGTGCGGACCGTGACGGCCACCCCCTGCCCGTCGCGCGCCCCGTCCAGCATCAGGTTGCCGGGCACCTGCGTGACGGGGCCGCGCGGCATGTCCGCGCCGCCGCGCCGCGCCAGCCATTTGGAGCTTTCGGTGGTGCCCACCTCTTCCAGCCAGGGCAATGCGCCAAGGCGGGACGCGTCCGACACATCGCGCCCCGTGATCAGGTCGGGGGCCGCGACCACCACCATGGACGTGGGCACGATGAGTTCATTGTCGAGCCCGTCCCACCCGCCGGTGCCATAGCGGATCGAGACGTCCACGCCCCCCGGCGCCAGCGTGACCAGATCGGCGGTGGGGTTCAGGACCAGGTTGATGTCGGGGTGCTGCGCGCGGAATTCGGACAGGCGGGGCATCAGCCAGGCGGCGGCAAAGCTGGGCGTCGGCGAGATATGGAGCGGGCGCGCGGCCTCTGCCCCGGTCACCATGGCGATCGCGCGGGCAATGCTGGCAAAGCCGTCGCTGCATCCCTGTGCCAGGATATCCCCGTCATCCGTCAGCGTCATGGCGCGGCCCGACCGGTCAAACAGGCTGACGCCCAGATGCACTTCAAGCGCGCGCAATTGCTGGCTGATGGCGGCGTGGCTGACCGACAGGGCCTGCCCGGCCGCCACCACGCTGCCCGTGTCGACAAAGGCGGCAAAGGCGCGCACCGCGGCCAGCGGTGGAAGGTTTCGCCATTCCATATGTCAGCCCAACTTACACATCAGAATTCCAATTGAGTCGCATTGCGCCCTTCATTGTTCAATAAATATGCAATAACCCCCTTGTTCAAGAGGCTCCCCATGTTGGACATATATGCTCAAACTTTCATGACTGCGACCCGCAATCGCCCCTGCACCCGCGTGGCACTGCCCCGGACCCGGTGGTGGCAGGGCAAGCGGACCAAGTGCATCGACCTGAACCGGCTATGATCGCGGTATTGCGGCGCTCTGCCGACACGGACACGATCAAGTGGACAGCCTCCATCGTTCAGATCCTCGGCTACGGGGCGACGGCGATGGGGCTGACGCCCTGGAACATCTACTTTTTCCTGGTGGGCATTCTGGGTTGGTTCGTTGTCGGCTGGCGGTGGAATGACCGGGCCATCATGCTGATCCACGTCGTGGCGCTGGCCGCGATGATGGTGGGCCTAGCTGCGGGCGGGTGACGCGTCTCCCCCGTCGAAACTGTCCCGCAGCAACCCGTAGCGCATCCGCGCATCGGCAATGGCCCGGTAGGACCCGATCAGATCCCGGATCGGGTCCCCGATCCGTTCAAGGCCCGAGATGAACGCCACGATCACACCGACCTGCACCTCTCCCTGGATCACCAGATAGCCGCCATAGGCGATGACGCCGAAGGGGCCCAGCGCGATCAGCAGGTTGTTGATGGTTTTCATCACGTGTTTGGTCAGGACAAACTTCCTGCGCAACACCTTGATGCGGTCGGCCATGGTGACAAAGTCGTCGGGCGGATCGCGGTCGAACAGGTCCTCGTCCGGCTGGTCCACCATGAAGTCGCCAAGGTCGCGCGTTTCTTCGGCCTTGGCCTTGGCCAGGCGGTTCATGCGGGCCTGCGCGATGGGCACGATCACGAATTGCGGCAGGTAAAGCCCGATGGCAATGGCGGCAATCGCCGGTTCCACGAACACCATGTATCCCAGAACGGCGATCAGGGTACCCGCTTGCAGCAGGGGGGCGGAAATCGCCTCGCCCGCGAAGCCGCCCAGCTTTTCCACCTCGTTTGACAGGATCGACACCACCGCGCCGCTGTCGACGCCACCGCTGTCGTCCTTCCGGTACTTGGGCGGGCACTGGTCGGTATAGATGTGGGTGTAGGTGTCTGACCGCAGCGTGCGCGTAAGGTCTGCTGACAGGTAGTCGCGCCACAGGCGGACACCGAACTTGACCGCAGCGGACGCAAGGATCGCCAGAAGGTACAGCCCACACAGAAGTGTCAGCAGGTTCAGGTCACTGTTTGCAACCGCGTCATCCAGCGCGCGGCGTTGCAATTCCAGCGGGACGGGTTGCAGAAGCGCGAGCAGCAGCGTCAGCAGGGCCAAACCGATCTGCTGGCGGCGCGCGTGGGACAGGATGTAGCGATAGAGTGACCTGGGCATGGGGCGCACCTAGCGCTCCGTACGGCTTCGCCTAGTGCGTGGCTTGCAACAACAGGCGGGTATAATCCGTCTGGGGCCGTTCAAACAGATCCTCTGCCGCGCCCTGTTCGACCACATCGCCCTGTTTCATCACCAGCACCTTGTGGCTCATGGCGCGCACGACCTTCAGGTCGTGGCTGATGAACAGGAAGGCCAGGCCGTATTTCTGCTGCAACCCGCGCAAGAGTTCCACGATCTGCACCTGCACCGTCATGTCGAGGGCCGAGGTCGGTTCATCCAGCACCACCAGCTTGGGCCGCAGCACCATGGCGCGCGCAATCGCGATGCGCTGGCGCTGGCCGCCCGAAAATTCGTGCGGGTAGCGGTCCATCGTGGTGGGATCAAGGCCCACTTCGCTCATCACTTCGGCCACGACCTCGCGCGCGCTGCGCCCGTCGTCGATGCCGTGCACGCCCAACCCCTCGGCAATGATCTGCATGGCCGTCATACGGGGTGACAGCGACCCGAACGGGTCCTGGAACACAATCTGCATGTCCTTGCGCAGGCGGCGCAGTTCGCGCACCGACCATGCGCGAATGTCCTGCCCCATGTAGACAATCCGCCCCTCGGACGAGATCAGGCGCATGATCGCCAGCGCCAGGGTCGTCTTGCCCGAGCCGGATTCGCCCACGATGCCCACGGTTTCGCCCGCATGCACCTGAATGGTGGCGTCATTCACGGCCTTCACGTGCCCCACCGTCCTGCGCAACAGGCCCGCAGTGATCGGGAACCAGACCTTGAGGTTCGCGGTTTCCGCCACCAGTTCGGCATTGTCCGGCACCGGCGCCGGCTGGCCCGTGGGTTCGGCACTCAGCAGTTTCTGGGTATAGGGGTGCTTGGGCGCGTCAAAGATATCCTTGGTCGGACCGGTTTCCACGATCAGACCGTGCTGCATGACACAGACCCGGTCGGCAATCCGCCGCACGATGCCCAGATCGTGGGTGATGAACAGCAGTCCCATGTCCTCTTGCGCCTTCAGGTCGGCCAGAAGGTCAAGGATTTGCGCCTGGATGGTCACATCCAGCGCTGTGGTCGGTTCATCGGCAATCAGGATGTCGGGCTTGTTCGCCAGCGCCATGGCAATCATCACCCGCTGGCGCTGTCCGCCGGACAGTTGGTGGGGGTACGCGTTCAGGCGGCTTTCCGCATCGCGGATGCCAACCTTGTCCAACAATTCGAGCACACGCCCGCGCGCATCTTCACCGACGATGCCCTGATGCAGGGCCAGGCTTTCGCCCAATTGCTTGGCGATCGTGTGCAGCGGGTTCAGCGACGTCATCGGTTCCTGAAAGATGAACGAGATGTCGTTGCCGCGCACCTTGCGCAAGAGCCGGTCATCGGCCCCGATCATTTCCTGCCCGTCATAGGTGACGGAGCCGGACACTTCGGCGCTGTCGCCCAACAGCGATACGGTGGACAGGGCCGACACGGACTTGCCCGACCCGGATTCGCCCACCAGCGCGACAGTTTCGCCGCGGTCCACATGGAAGGACACCCCCTTGACCGCTTCGGTCAATTGGCCGTCCTGTCGGAAGCCGACACGCAGGTCATTCACTTGGAGAAGCGCCATTACGAGAACGTCTTTCTTGGGTCGAACGCGTCGCGGATGCCCTCGAAGATAAAAATCAGCAGGCTGAGCATGATGGCGAACACGGTAAAGGCGGTGAAGGCCAGCCAGGGGGCTTGCAGGTTCTGCTTGGCCTGCAAGGTCAGTTCCCCCAGCGACGGGGCCGAAGACGGCAGGCCAAAGCCGAGGAAGTCGAGGACCGCAAGCGACGAGATGGTGCCGGTGATGATGAAGGGCAGCATCGTCAGCGTCGCCACCATGGCATTGGGCAGCATGTGCCGGAACATGATGGTCAGGTTGCTGACGCCCAGGGCCCGTGCCGCACGCACATATTCAAGGTTGCGCGCGCGCAGGAATTCGGCGCGCACCACGCCCACAAGGCCCGTCCAGCCAAACAGGATCAGCAGGAAGACAAGCAGCCAGAAACTGCGCCCCAGGATCGCGAACATGATGATGATCACGTAAAGGCTGGGCGTCGAGGACCAGATTTCGATAATGCGTTGAAAGATCAGGTCCGTGCGCCCGCCAAAATACCCCTGCACCGCGCCCGCGATGATGCCGACGAGGGCCGACGCGCCCGTCACGACAAGCGTGAACAGGACCGACAGGCGGAAGCCGTGGATCACACGGGCCAGCACATCGCGCTTGGTCCCATCCGTACCCAGCAGGTTTTCCCCGTTGGGCGGCAGCGGCGCCGCACCGGGCCGGTCCACCGCAGTGTCAAAGCTGTAGGGAATGAGCGGCCAGATGGTCCACCCCTTGGTGATCGCCGCGCCATCGACCTCGCCGTCCTGCGCATCGGCAATCACGCCCTCGGGGTCGTCAAAACAGCTCTCCAACCCGCCGGACACGATCAGGCATTCCACCTCGGGATCGCGATAGCTGGCTTCGGTCCGGAAGTCCCCGCCAAAGGCGGTTTCGGGATAGAAGTTCCAGATCGGCGTGTAGAGTTCACCCTGGTATCGCACAAGGATCGGTTTGTCGTAGGCGATGAATTCGGCCATCAGCGACAGACCGAACAGGATTGAGAAAATCCAGAGCGACCAATACGCGCGGCGGTTCTTCTTGAAGTTCCGCCAGCGGCGGTGGTTCAGGGGCGACAGCGAAAAGAACGGGCGCCGTGGGGCCGGAGCGGCCGCAGGCGTCGGTTCCACCTCGATGACGGGGTCCGGCATGGCCATCAGCCTTCCCTCCGCTCAAAGTCGATGCGGGGGTCCACCAGCACATACATCAGGTCCGAGATGATCCCGACCAGCAGGCCCATGAGGCCAAAGATGTACAAGGTGCCGAAGACGATGGGATAATCCCGCGCCACCGCCGCCTCGAACCCGAGCCGCCCGAGGCCATCGAGCGAAAAGATCGTTTCGATGATCAGCGAACCGCCAAAGAAGACGCCGATGAACACCGCCGGAAAGCCCGCGATCACGATCAGCATCGCGTTGCGGAACACGTGGCCATACAGCACCCGGCGCTCTGACAACCCTTTGGCCCGGGCGGTCATCACGTAGAGCTTCTTGATCTCGTCCAGAAAGCTGTTCTTGGTCAGCAGCGTGAGCGTGGCAAAGGCCCCGATGGTTCCGGCCAGCACGGGCAACGTGATGTGCCAGAAATAGTCCAGCACTTTGCCCACCGTCGTCAGGTCATCGAAATTGTCCGAGGTGAGGCCCCGCAGCGGGAAGATCTGGTAATAACTGCCCCCCGCGAACAGAACCAGCAGGAGGATCGCAAACAGGAACCCCGGAATGGCATAGGCCGCGATGATCGCGCCCGATGTCCAGGTGTCAAAGGGCGTGCCGTCCTTGACCGCCTTGCGGATGCCCAGCGGGATCGACACGAGATAGGCAATCAGTGTGGACCACAGCCCCAGCGATATGGACACCGGCAGCTTTTCGATCACAAGGTCCACGACCCCGATACTTCGGAAATAGCTTTCGCCGAAGTCGAAGCGCGCATAATTCCACACCATGTTGAGGAACCGCTGCACCGGTGGTTTGTCAAAGCCGAATTCGCGTTCCAGTTCCGCGATGAATTCGGGTGGCAGTCCGCGCGCGCCCACATAGGTGCTGTCAGACGCGGTATTGAGTTCGTCGGCCCCTGCATCATTGTTGCCGCCGGCAAAGCCGCCAAAGACGTCCCCGCCCCCCTGTGCCCGCGCGATGGCCTGTTCGACAGGGCCGCCGGGGACAAACTGTGTCAGGGTAAAGTTGACCAGCAGGATGCCCAGTAGGGTCGGTATGACCAACAGCAGCCTGCGCAGGATGTAGGGGCCCATCGGCTTACCTCAGCGCGCCAGAGGACCGTAGGGCGGCGGCCTTGTCTGCGTTCGACCACCAGAAATCCAGATAGCCAAGGTTGTAGGGCGGGATTTCTTCGGGGTGCTCGTACATGTCGTAGTAGGCCACCCAATGGCTGGGGTTGTACCAGACCGGCACCATGAAGAATTCATACCGCAGCGCCCGGTCCAGCGCCATCAGGGCAGCCTCTTCTTCCTCGCGGGTTTCGGCCCGCAGGGATGCCTCGATGATGGCGTCGACCAGCGGGCTGGCCAGATTGGCCGGGTTGAACAGCGAAAAGTCCGCGTTTTCCGAGCCATAGCGCTGCAGAAGCCCCGTGCCGGTGCCCTGAAAGGCCGCATAGGCATCATAAAGCAGGTCATAATCGCGGTCGCGTTCCCGCGACGTGAATTGCGAGGAATCGACCCGTTCCAGCGTGATGTCGATGCCCATGTCGGACACGTTGGACACGAAATTCTCCATCACCCCTGTCAGGGTCGGAGAGGCGGAGCTGTTGAACAGGTAATTCAGCTTGAGTGTTTCACCGGCGGCGTTGCGGCGGAGGCCGTCATCGCCCACGTCCCAGCCCGCATCGTCCAGCAAGCGCATGGCGCGGCGCAGGTTGCGACGGTCGCGCAAGGTGTCCGCGTTGGAGGTGTGCGGCATCACGGCCGGTTCCGTCATCATGTCTTCGGGCACCAGATCGCCCAGCGATTGCAGCAACTCCAGTTCCAGACCCTGCGGCGCGTCACCGGCCATCAGCGGCGTATCCTGCGTGAACGACGCGCGTTGCGAGAAGAGGCCGTATTGCAGGCTTTCGTTGGTCCATTCGAAGTTGTAGCCAAGCGCCACGGCCTGTCGCACCCGCTTGTCCTTCAGGTTTTCGGACGCGAGGTTGAAGACGATGCCCGTGGGCGACGGCGGGGAGCCGTTTGGCAGTTCCTTTTTCACCACCGACCCGTTCTGCACCTTGGGAAAGTTGTATTGCGTGGCCCAGATGCGGCTGTCGCCTTCGGCGCGGAACGTGTATTCGCCTGCCTTGAACGCCTCGAACGACGCGGCGCTGTCGCCGAACATCTCGACCCGCAGCCTGTCAAAATTGTTGCGGCCCACGTTGAAGGGCAGATCGTTGCCCCAATAGTCCGGGTTCCGCTTCAGCACGATCCGACGCGAGATATCCACGTCATCAACCATGTACGCACCCGATCCCGGCGGGATATCCAGACGGCTTTCGTTCAGCTTGGCGCCGGTTTCATCGTACCACTTTTTCGACCATGCAGGCACGCCACCCACCTGTTCAATCAGCGACCGACGCGAGATACCGTCGGCGAAGTAGAACTTGATGGTGTAGTCGTCGATCACCTCGACCTTGGGGATGCGCTTGCGCACCGCGTCGGCATAGGATTTCAGGCCCTGATCCAGCAGCAGGTTGTGCGAAAAGGCGATGTCATGCGCGGTGACCGGGCTGCCATCGGAAAACCGGGCCTCGGGGCGCATGTAGAAGGTGACCCAGGATTTGTCTTCGGGGTATTCAAGGCGCTCGCACAGCAGGCAGTAATATTCGGAATACACATCCGCGGGGGCCGCGCCGCCGCCCGGTGCCTCGCCCAGCAGGCTTTCATACATCCAGACCGAAAACGCATGGGCCCGGCCCTGGCGGGCATAGGGGTTCATGGAATCGAGCGTGCCGACAAAGGCAATCGCCATCTCGCCGCCCTTGGGGGCATCGGGGTTCACATAGTCGAAATGTGGATAATCGGCGGGATAGGTCAGATCGCCATAAAACGAATAGCCATGCGAAGACGTGATGTTTTCGTGCCCATCGGCCTTCGCGATGCCGGACCAGGCCAGCGTTGCAATCAGGCCCAGGGCCCCCAGACCGCCCCACAACAGGTTTTTGTTTCGTTCCGCTTTCACACGGGCCTGTGCGGTTTGGCGTTTGGGGGTCTGTCGCATGGAAATCCTCCGGTGGGTGGCATTCAGGGCCGTCTTGTCATTGGAAATAAGCTAAATGCGCAGCACGCCAATATGCAATCGCAGAATCCCCTGTCACGATCCCTTGCATGTGAGGCTGTTGTAACATTTGGCACGAAAAAAGCCGCGGGCAAGGCGCGCGCGGCTTTCATCATGCAGGATTTTGAAAGGATCAGTTGCCGATGCTGTCCAGATAGGCAATCAGGTTGGCCCGATCCTCGACATCGCGCAGCCCGTTATAGCCCATGGATGTGCCCGGGGCCCAACCGCGCGGATTTTCAAGGAACGCGTTCAGGTTTTCAGGCGACCAGACGTCGGCCACCTCGTTCAGTGCACCGGAATACGACCCGTAGTCCGTGGACCCGACATCGCGCCCGACCACGGCATAAAGGTGCGGGCCAACAGCGTTCTCGCCGTCTTCCAGCTTGTGACAGGCGCTGCACTGGCGGAACACGCGCTGGCCTGCGCTTGCATCTGCTGCCGCAAACACATCGGCAAAGGCCACTTCAACCGTTTCCTCGGCTTCCTCGTCATCGGCACCGGTATCAACGACATAGGCCTGCTCTTTGCCGCCGCTGACGTGATACAGTTCTTCCGCGGCCCACTGGCCCAGCAAAAGCACCAGCAGCGCGCCACACAGGCTGGCCGCAATCTTGGTAAAGGTCATGGTGTCGAGCATTGGCTTGCGATTCCGTGGCTTTTGTTGTCGTTCCGGCGGGTATCTACGGCTTCCCCTTGGTACTGGCAAGGTATAGATACCGCGACCAATCGCCCTGCCTGACCTTCCGGGCGCGGGCCGGGAGCAGAGGACGAACTATGCCAACACGGATTGCGTTCCAGGGTGATTTGGGCGCGTACGGCCACGAAGCGGTTCTGAAGGCCCGTCCCGAAGCAACACCTGTCCCGTGCCACGCCTTCGAAGATGTCATTGCCGCGGTGCGCGGCGGTGATGCGGACATGGCGATGCTGCCGGTTGAGAACACGACATATGGCCGGGTGGCCGACATCCACCGGCTGCTGCCCCAAAGCGGTCTGCATATCGTGGACGAGGCATTTGTGCGGGTGCGTATCGCGCTGATGGCCATGCCCGGACAGGACCTGTCCGATATCAGATTGGTGCGGGCCCATCCCGTACTGATCCCGCAGGCGCGCGCCTATCTGGACGCCAACGGCATCGCCGCCGAAGCGGCCCCCGACAGCGCAGGGGCCGCCGCGGCCATTTCCGCCGCCCAAGAGATGGGCGTGGGCGCGCTGGCCTCGGCAGTGGCGGGTGACATTTACGGTCTGACCGTTCTGGCCCGCGATATCGAGGATCAGGGCCACAACACGACCCGTTTTCTGCTCATGTCGCCGGACCAGGACCGCGCGCGGCGGGCCGACACGATGATCACCACCTTCGTGTTCGAGGTGCGCAACATTCCGGCCGCCCTGTACAAGGCCATGGGCGGTTTCGCGACCAACGGTGTGAACATGACCAAGCTGGAAAGCTATATGGTGGGCGGGGCGTTCACGGCGACCCAGTTCTATGCCGATGTCGAAGGGCATCCCGATGACCCGGCGCTGGCCCGTGCACTGGAAGAACTGGATTACTTCACCAACCGGCTGGATATCCTGGGCGTCTACCCGGCTGCGGCCAAGCGCGACTGATCGGTCAGGCGCTGCGCTGCAGCCGCTCTTCGAGCCCTTTGGCATATTCCGCCACACGCAGCTTGAACCGCTTGTTCAGCGACGATTTCGCCAGTCTGAGCGATTGCACGAACAGGCGTGCCGACAAGGTCAGCGGCAAGATGTCCAGCGCCAGCGACATGCGCGTGCGGCTGCGCGACAGGGCCAGCAATTCAATGCCAAATGTCCCCGTGATACCGGTCGAGGCAACGTCGAACACCATCTCGTTGGGCGCGTCATAGCGGGTCAGTTCAAGGTCCAGTTCACGGCGGCGGCCCCGCATCTTGAAATACACTTTCCAGCGCATGCCCACCCCGGCCTGGGTCAACGGGTCCACGCGCTGCACGTCGGCACCGCGCCGCATTGCCTGCCGTTCAAACCCCTCAAAGTCATTGAGGGCTTCGAAAACCTTGTCGATCGGTGCCGCGACGTCCTCTCGGGCCGAGAATTTCATGCCAGATGCCTGCTGTTTTTTCAGGGCGCAGTGTTCCCTCAATCGAGGGTATCCGCAAGCCAGTTCTCAATTAAAAAGTGTGCAATTGCCCCTTTCCGTGCGGGCAGGATCGCCTCGTGCTCGCCCGCGAAGATCGCCAGCATCTCTTCCCGTGTGATCCAGACGGCATCCTCGATCTCGGCCGGGTCGATCGTGATCTCGCGGCCCAGCGCGGTCCCGCGGCAGCCAAACATGAGGGACGCCGGGAACGGCCAGGGCTGGCTGGACAGGTAATCGACCGGACCGACGCGCACGCCTGCTTCTTCAAACACCTCGCGCCGCACCGCCGCTTCGAGTGTTTCACCGGGCTCAACAAATCCGGCCAGCAGGGAATACATGCCCTCGGGCCAACCGGGAGACCGCCCCATCAGCACCGAATTGCCATGGGTGATCAGCATGATCACCACCGGGTCGGTGCGGGGAAAGTGGTGCGCGCCACAGGCCGGGCACGTGCGTTGCCATCCGGCCAGCACCATGTCCGACGCCGCGCCGCAGCGGGCACAAAAGCCATGGGTGTCATGCCAGGCGAACACCGCCTTGGCCGTCGCTGCCAATTCCGCATCACGGGGCGACAGCCAGGTCATCACGCGCCGCAGTTCGGCGAAAACCTCGTCCTCGGCGCAGGCGGGGTGGCGCTGTTCGGTCGGGTCCAGAAATCCGCCCAGTTGCGATGGGTCCAGATCGGCCGGTTCCCATGCCGACAGGTCCAGCGCAAAGCGGGGGGCGCCGTCTTCGCGCCCCAGGAAGATGGCCGTTTCTGCCGTGGCATCAGCACAGGCGGGGTGGTCCAACGGCAGGCGCATCAGCGCAGCCGGACGCGTCCGGTGGATCAGGGGTTTGCCGCGCCACAGCAGGATGGCACGGGCCATCGGGTCGGCCCTGGCCGCCGCGATGGCCGCTTTGTCGCCGCGCAGTTCCGCCGCGCGGTCCAGGGCCGATCCCCCGAATGTCACCGTTTCCGCGTGTTTCATCCCTGCCCCCGCGTCATTTTTTCCGTTTGCCGTGCTTGGCATGGGGGACGCAGTGACGCAATGGGATGGCGTATGGCGGACCTACACGCATGACGTTTTTACTTGCGTTTCGCTCAACCTTGGGATGCAAGATGGGCCATGTCTTGTCCCACAGCGCATCTTTGCATCGCGGCCACCACGGATGTGCACATGCACCTGACGGGCTGGGACATGCTGCGCGACGTGCCCGACCCTGCGCGCGGTATGGACCGGCTGGCGACGCTGATCCGCGCCGCCCGCGCCAGCGCGCGGGGGGCCTTTCTGCTGATCGACAACGGCGATGCGTTGCAGGGCACGCCCCTGGGCGATGTCTGCATGACGGCGCCCGACACAAACCCGTGGCCCGAGATTTTGAACGACCTTGGCTATGACGCGGTTGGCCTTGGCAACCACGATTTCGACTTTGGCCTGTCCGTGCTGGACCGCGTGATGGCACGGATCAACTGCCCCGTCCTGTGCGCGAATGTGGCCCCCGGTTCGGTGCCCCGTGCCGCCCCGACCGCGATCATCGACCGGACCGTGCCCTGTTCCGACGCACAGTCGCGATCGCTGCGCATCGGGCTGACATCGGTCCTGCCGCCCCAGACAGCGGTCTGGACCGAACGGTGCCTGAACGGCGCCGTCGCCTTTCACGGCGGGGTTCAGGGGGCGCGCGCCGCCGTGGCCGACCTGCGCAAGGCGGGTGCGGATGTGGTGATCGTGCTGTGCCACAGCGGCCTGTCCGACGGGCTGGACCCCACGGGCGAAAACTTTGGCGCCGCCATCGCGCAGGGTGTGGACGGGATCGACGCCATGATCCTTGGCCATACGCACCTGCGCTTTCCCGGGGCCGATCACGCCGGCTTTGACGGGGTCGACGTACAGGCAGGCACCGTGCACGGCGTGCCGTCCGTAATGCCACGCCATGCCGGGCAAGAGATCGGGCTGATTGACCTGGACCTCAGCCATGGCCCGGAGGGCTGGACCGTCGGCCCGGCCCGGGTCCGCTGCGCGGCGGCGCGGGAACATGTGCTGCCGGATCCGGCCGTTCTGCGCATGACCGATGCCGCGATGACCGCGACGCGTGCGCATCTCGATACGCCCATCGCGACGGTGCGGGACCACCTGCGCACCTGGTTTTCCATGCTGCGCCCGTCGCGCGCCGAGGCGCTGGTGGCACGGGCCCTGTCCAGCACCATCGCCAGGGTCGTCGCGGGCACGGAACTGGCGCGCCTGCCGCTTTTGGCCAGCGTCGCGCCGCCGGCCATGGGCGGCCGGACCGGGGTGCACAACTACGTCGACATCGCGCCGGGCACCCTGCGCGAACGGCATGTGGCGATGCTGTGCCCGTATCCCAACACGGTCTGGGCCGCCGTCCTGACCGGGGCCGAGATCTGGGACTGGATCGACCGCAGCCTGGTGTATTTCAATGGCGACACCCGCGCGGACAGCCCCCTTGTCCGCTCGGACATCCCGTCCTTCAACTTCGACGCCGTGCACGGGGTCGAGGCCGAGATCGACGCGTTCGCCCTGTCCCCTTTTGACGTGAACGGGCACCGGGTGCGCCGCGATACCAGCCGCGTCCGGCGCTTGACCCATGACGGGCGCGACATCCGGGCCGAGGATCGTTTCGTGCTGGCCATGACCAGCTTTCGCTGCGCGGGTGGCGGCAACTTTCCGGGCCTTGGGTCCGAAACGCCAACGCTGCGTACAGGTGTCGAATTGCGCGACGCCGTGCGACGCGAGGCCGCGCGGACCCCAAGCGCATCAAACGCGGTGCCGTGGCGCTTTGCCCATGCGGGCCGTCATCGCCGGATCATCCACACCGCCCCGGCGGCCGAGGCATTTCTTGGCGACATTGCCGGGTTCGAGCCGCAGGCGCTGGGCGTGGATCAGACCGGTTTTCTCAAGGTTGCGGTCACCGTGTGACACCACTTGCACAGGCGCCCATCGCCAACTATGTACTTGATCGAGAGGTTGGCGCGGGCAGGCGCCTCGCCAACCCGGTCAGATCCGGAAGGAAGCAGCCGTAACGAGCCCCGCTTGGGTCGTTGTCAATCTCTCACCTAAGCGTACCGCGCCACGTGCGGCGCGCGTAAGCCCGGCAGCGCATCAAGGATGCGCGAGAGGGCAAGCTTGGCCACCTGACCGACCATTCGAACGCGGCGGCTGAACCCTACCCTTCCAGCAATATCGGCCAGATTGCCTTGTTCCTGCGCGAAAACGCGCCCAAGTGGCCAATCTTGGCCAACCCGTGGTCCCCGGGGTCAATCACCACCGCATCCGTTCCGAACACCTGCGCCAACCGCCCCACCTGTGGCGGCGGTATCAGATCGTCATCCGCAAAGGCATGCAGACGCACCACCGCATCACTGTTCCAATCGGGCGCCGGCAAGCGATCCCCGATATCGGCATCGTAAAAGTCGCGCGATGTGCACCACTTGCGCCATTGCCAGAACACGCCTGCGGGCAGGTCCTCTCCGACCCGCAGGGCCTTGCCCGGCAGGTAACCGCACACAAGCGTCGCAAGCGGCCCGAATGTGAACCAGAAGTTCAAGGCAACCGCCCGGTAGGGCCAGGGGTGGTCGTGGTGATGCACCATGCCCGATGCCACCCCGATGACACGCACGACATCCTCCATCTCTGGCTGATTCGGCAGCAGCATCGCGCCCAGGGAATGACCCACGATCCACAAGGGTGTGTCCGGCACCTCGCGGCGCATGGCACGGCGGGCCGCCACCTGATCGCGGATGCCCCAATCGCTCATATCGGCACGCACCTTGCGCAAGGGCCCGGCATAGGACCGCCCGGATCCACGATAATCATACGTCAGCACCGCCAGCCCGCGTTCCGCGGCCAGCCAGCGGGCAAAATGGGTGTAAAACGTCTGTGGCACACCCGTGGCGCTGTTCAGAACCACCGCGGCAAAGGGGCGCTGGTCCGGCCGGTACATGCGCCCGACCAGTTCCGCGCCATCTTCGGTCTTGAAGGCCAGCGACCGTTCCGTCACCGCGCGCTGCACCGAGGTTGCGTCAAGCATCGGGTATCTCCCTTGATCCGCACTAGACCACTTGGTCTATTTACCACGCTGGACCAATCGGTCTAATCCTGTCAAGGTCAAAGAATGAACGATCGTGCCCTGCCCACCAAAGACCGGTTGATCCTGTCCGCCGCCACATTGTTCCGCACGCGCGGTTATCACGGGGTCGGGCTTGCGGACCTGTTGGCCGACGCCAAGGCACCCAAGGGGTCGCTTTATCACCACTTTCCGAACGGAAAGTCGGACCTTGCCATGGCGGCGGCCACCTGGGCCTCGGACGAGATGCTGCGCCTGATCGCGGCCAGTTTCGACGGGGCCGACACGTTCAAGGACGGCGCCACGACGCTGTGCTACAAGCTGGCGAAACTCTTTGACATCACCGGCTGGGACACCTGCCCGATCGCGGCCACGCTGTTCGAGGGGCCGGACAACGACGCCTTTCGCGCCCATGCGACCCACATCTACGAAGGCTGGATCGCCGAGGTGCACGATCATGCCGCGCGCCTGGGCCTGCCCCCGGAGGAGGCGCAGGCCAAGTCGGAACATCTGTTCATGCTGATACAGGGCGGCTGGACACTTGCCCGCGCGCGGCGCAGTTCGGACGTCATCCGCCAGATGACGGATCGTCTGTAGATACGCCTGCGCTTGCCTGTGGCGACGGGCGAACCATGTGGTGTGGTATGTCAGACAACAACCAACTTGCCGAAGATCGTACCGATTGGGCCGAGGATCGTACCAGCCTGGCCAATGAACGGACGTTTGCGGGATGGATGCGCACCGGCATGGCGTCCGTGGCCGTCGCCATTGGTCTCAAGGCGGTGTTCGGGGCCACCGACCCGACATGGCTTGCAAAGGCTGTCGCGTCGGTGTTCCTGCTGGCGGCTCTCTATATCTTCTGGTCGGCGCGGCAACAGGCCTGTGCCTCTTATGCCCGGCTGTCACAAAAGGACGCGCAGGTGCAGGGGCATCGCGCCTTCACATTGATCGCCGTTGCAATGACGCTGGGCACGCTGGCAACCGGCATGATCCTGTGGCTGATCTGACGGCAGCGGTGGACGCCGCCCGCCCTGCCCCGTAGTGTCCAGTGGTTACGGCGATTCCGCCCGCAAGCACATCGAGGCCCATGTCAGACGAGACCCAGAAGTACCAGGTACTGGCCCGGAAATACCGGCCCGAAACCTTTGCCGACCTCGTGGGTCAGGACGCGATGGTGCGGACGCTGAAAAATGCGTTCCAGGCGGACAGGATCGCCCAAGCCTTTGTCATGACAGGCATTCGTGGGACCGGCAAAACCACCACGGCCCGGATCATTGCCAAGGGGATGAACTGCATCGGTCCGGATGGCCAGGGCGGCCCGACGACAGAACCCTGCGGCGTATGTGAACATTGCACGGCGATCATGGAAGGACGGCACGTTGACGTTCTCGAGATGGACGCGGCCTCGAACACGTCGGTCAACGATATCCGCGAGATCATCGACAGCGTGCACTACCGCGCGGCCTCGGCCCGGTACAAGATCTACATCATCGACGAGGTGCACATGCTGTCCAACAGCGCGTTCAACGCGCTGCTGAAGACGCTGGAAGAACCCCCCGCCCATGTGAAATTCATCTTTGCCACGACCGAGATCCGCAAGGTCCCTGTCACCGTTCTGTCGCGCTGCCAGCGCTTTGATCTGCGCCGCATCGAACCCGAGGTGATGATTGCCCTGCTGCGCAAGATCGCGGCGGCCGAAGGGGCCGAGATTGCGGATGACGCCCTGGCCCTGATCACCCGCGCCGCCGAAGGGTCCGCGCGGGATGCGACCTCGCTTCTGGATCAGGCGATTTCCCATGGCGCCGGTGAGACAACCGCCGATCAGGTGCGCGCGATGCTGGGTCTTGCGGACAGGGGCCGCGTGCTGGACCTGTTCGACATGATCCTGAAGGGCGATGCCGCCGGTGCGCTGACTGAACTGGGCGCGCAATATGCCGACGGGGCGGACCCGATGGCCGTGCTGCGCGATCTGGCCGAGATCACGCATTGGACCTCGGTGGTCAAGATCACACCCGAGGCGGCGGATGATCCCACCATTTCGCCCGACGAACGCAGTCGTGGCCTGCACATGGCCGAGGCGTTGCCGATGCGCGTGCTGACCCGCCTGTGGCAGATGCTTCTTAAGGCGCTGGACGAGGTGGCGGGCGCGCCAAACGCGATGATGGCGGCCGAGATGGCAGTGATCCGTCTGACCCACGTGGCCGACCTGCCCAGCCCAGAAGACCTTGTGAAAAAGCTGCAAAGTGCAACGCCGCCGCCTGCTGTCCCCGCGGGGACAGCGCCGCCTGCCGGATCGACCGGCGCGCAGGCGGTCCATCAGGCACAGGCGCGCATGGCGGCGCAGCCCAACGCGGCAGGACAGACGACGGCACTGGCCCAAGACACTGACGTGGCGCTGGCGCGCTACCCGACTTTCGATCACGTGATCGAACTGATCCGCGCAAACCGGGACGTGAAGCTGCTGGTCGAGGTGGAAACGACCCTGCGCCTGGCCGCCTATCAACCCGGTCGGATTGAATTTGAGCCCACCGAAAACGCCCCCCGCGATCTGGCCCAGCGGCTGGGCGCGCGCCTGCAGGTCTGGACCGGCAACCGCTGGGGCGTGTCCGTTGTCAGCGACGGCGGGGCCAAGACCATTGCGGAGGTGCGCGACGCCGCCGACCTGGAACTGAAGGCCAAGGCCGAGGAACACCCGTTGGTGCAGGCCGTTCTGGCGCAGTTCCCAAAGGCCAGCATCACCGCGATCCGCACTCCGGAGGAGATCGCGCAAGAGGCCCATATCGAAGCGTTGCCAGAAGTGGATGACGAGTGGGACCCGTTCGAAGAGGACTGATGCGCAGTGGTTTGTCCCCGCGGGGACAGGGTTATGGCATTGGAATCACAGCAACTTTATTTTCGACCCCCGCGCTGGCCGAAGTCTGCGACAAGGTACGGCCCCTGTGGCAGCCCGGCACGCAGGCCACGGCGCTGACCGAAGCGCTGCATTTCTTTGCGACACCGCTGGGTCTGATCCTTGTTGCCCTGTCCGCTGTTGCCATTGCGCGGCGGTGGCAGTGGGTTGGGCTGGCAACCATTCTTGGGTGGACCGGCTTAGTAAGCCTCGTGGCGTTGGGCGCGTCTATCGATCCGACCAGTGTGCATGCGCTTGCCGTTGCCGAAGGCTGTGTCGGTCCACCCACCTTGTTCATCGTCGCAGTCGCTGCAATATGTGTGGGGATTGTTTTGTGGACCAAGCCGCGCACCAGCGGCGCAGACGGATCGGAGAGTTGAATGCTCAAGGGACTTGGCGGGCTCGGCGACATGGCCGGGATGATGAAGAAAGCGCAGGAAATGCAGACCAAGATGGCAGAGATGCAGGACCAGCTGCACTCGGTCCTGGTTACGGGCGAAAGCGGTGCCGGACTGGTCAAGGCGACGGCCACGGCCAAGGGTGAATTGACCGCGTTGGACATCGACCCGTCGATCTTCAACGGCGACGACAAGGAGGTGGTCGAGGACCTGATCCTGGCCGCCATCAAGGATGCACAGGCCAAAGCGCAGGAACGCGCGCAGGAAGAAATGGGCAAGCTGACCGAAGGTCTGGGCCTGCCGCCGGGCATGAAGCTGCCCTTCTAGGTTCGCTTGCGTTCCAGCTGTGGTATGGTGCCGGTGGCCGGCGCGGCGCGAGAGCGTTCGCGCCATTGCCGTCGCAGCCCCAGCAAGAATGCCAGAAAAGCCAGATAGAGGGTGAATGTCAGGCTGAGCCGCGCGACCCCTTCCCGAAAGGTGAGCCCGCGCCCGCCCTGCCCTTCGCTGCGGTCGGTGCCGTGTTCGGCCCCGTCTGCCTGTTCAGGTCCGACGGCAACGTCCGTGCCCCCGGAACAGGCGGCATCGACCGCATCCGACACGCGCCGCAGATCATCGCGCAGCGCGCCGTCCACCTGCAACCCGCGCCCGTCCGCCAACGCCTGGGCCGTGGCCAGCACTGCACCTGCGGCACGCGCATCGCGGCGCGACACGTCCTGATCAAGCGATTGCATCACTGCCGCCGGGTTGATCTGATCCAGATGCCTGCGCAGGGTCTGGCGGTGGTGCACCGACACGGTCCCGCCTGCGTCCAGTATCGCCAAAAGCGCCGAATTCGTGGCCCGCAACCCGCCCGGATAGGCACAGGCGATTGCGACGGCTGGCGCCAGCATCAGACCAGCCAGCACTGCAAGGAACATGCGCATTCGACACCCGTGTCTGTTGTCATCAACGCCCGTTCTAGGGGCCGGGGATTGAGAAGTGGTGAACCGCATTAGACCCTTTTTGTTCTGCTCAAACCGCAATAGGGTCATGCCTGATGAGCAGCACCCGTGACATAGACAACCTGATCGAATTGATGGCCAAGTTGCCGGGGCTTGGGCCACGGTCCGCGCGCCGGGCGGTGTTGCACCTGATCCGCAAGCGGGCGCTGTTGCTGACCCCGCTGGCCGGCATGATGCAGACGGTGGCCGCCACGGCGCGCGAATGCCTGAATTGCGGCAATGTCGGCACCAGCGACATCTGCGATATCTGCACGTCGGAAAAACGCGCCACGGGCGAATTGTGTGTGGTCGAGGACGTGGCCGATCTGTGGGCGATGGAGCGGACGGCCGTGTTCAAGGGCCGCTATCACGTGCTGGGCGGCACCCTTTCGGCGCTGGATGCGATTGGCCCGGATGAATTGCGCATTCCGCGCCTGATCGACCGGGTGCAGACCGAAGGGATCACCGAGGTGATCCTGGCCCTGAACGCCACCATCGACGGTCAGACCACCGCCCATTACATCGCGGATCAGCTGGAGGGTCAGGTCACGCTGACGTCGCTGGCGCAGGGTGTGCCGATCGGGGGCGAGCTGGACTATCTTGACGACGGGACCATCAGCGCCGCCTTGCGCGCGCGCAAGGCCCTGTAATCACCCGCCAAAGAAGCTGCGGAGTCCGGTGACTGCAGCGTTCAGCCCATCATCCGTCACGTCCTTGTGCACCACAAGCCGCGTTGTTCCGGTCGCGCCCGTCAGGTGCACGCCATGGCGCGCCATGTGCTGCGGGAAGGCATCGGTGACCCCGCCCGGCGGGGTGAAGAAGATCATGTTCGTTGCCTGCTGCACGTCGCCGTAGGGGCGCAGCGCATCGGCCAGCGTCGCGGCGCGCGCGTGATCTTCGGCCAGCCGGGACACGTTGTGGTCCAGCGCATGTAGCGCCGCCGCCGCCAGAATGCCCGCCTGCCGCGTGCCCCCGCCCAGCATCTTGCGCCAGCGGCGGGCCCGGTCAATCACGTCCTGCGGTCCAACCAGAACCGACCCCACGGGTGCCCCCAGCCCCTTGGACAGGCAGATCGACACGGTATCGAACAGATCGGCCAAGGCCGCCTCGGCGCAATTGAGGGCCGCAACGGCGTTGAAATAGCGTGCGCCGTCCAGATGCACGGCCAGACCCGCGTCGCGGCCCGCCTGCACTGCGTCCCCGAGACGGGTCAGGGGAATGGCGATGCCGTTATGGGTGTTTTCGAGGCTGAGCAGCCGCGTGATGGGCATGTGCGGATCGTCGTCCTTGACCGCCGCGGTGATGTGCGCAGGATCAAGCGCACCGTCAGCAGCAACGTCCAGCGGTTCCAGACCGATCCCGCCAAGGACCGAGGCGCCTTTCGCCTCGTATTTGTAGATGTGGTAGGGGCGACCGGTGATGACCTCTTCGCCCCGGGCGCAATGGGACAGAAGGCCGACAAAATTGCTTTGCGTGCCCGAGGTCAGGAACAGGCCCGCCGCCTTGCCCAGCCGTTCGGCCAGCGTCGTTTCGAGCCGGTTGACGGTGGGATCGTCGCCGAAAACGTCGTCGCCCACCTCGGCCTTGGCCATGGCAGCACGCATGGCAGCATCGGGGCGCGTGACGGTGTCGCTGCGCAGGTCGCAGAGGATGGGTGCGGTGGGCCCGTCGGGCAGGGATGCGTATTGGTTCATGGGGGGCCTCCGGTCAGAATGCCCCTATCCTATGACGTCCCGCGCAGGGCCGAAAGGTAGCTTTGTGTCCACCACGAGATGTCTTCGCGCATGACGTTGTCGAACAGGGCGGCGTGCCGGTCCTGCCGTTCGCTTCGCGGCATGGTCAGGGCCTGTTCCACCGCTGCCCCCACTTCCGCGGTGTCGTAGGGGTTTACCATCAGGGCGTCGGTCAATTGTTCGGCGGCCCCCGCGAAATGCGACAGGATCAGAACGCCGGGATTTTCCGGGTTCTGGGCGGCGACGAATTCCTTGGCCACCAGGTTCATGCCGTCCGCCAGCGGTGTGACCATGGCGACATCGGCCCGACGGTAGACACCGGCAAGCATGTCGCGGTCAACGGCGCGCCGGATGTAGCGGATGGGGGTCCAGTCCAGTTCCGAATGTGCGCCGTTTATGGTGCCAGCGGTTTGCTCAAGTTCGGTACGGATGTCACGGTAGGCATCCACATCCTCGCGCGAGGGGGGCGCGATCTGCAGCAGCGTGGCCTTGGGTGTGTCGGGCTTGCGGGCGTCAAGATACGCGGCGAACCCTTCGAAGCGGTGCACGAGCCCCTTCGAATAATCGAGCCGGTCAACGCCCAGCACCAGCTTTTGGCCAAGTGTCAGGGCCAGGGAAATGTCCGCCTCGTGTGTCTGGGCGAGTGACGCGAATTCGCGCGCGTCGATGCCGATGGGGAAATGCCGGGGCGCGGCACCGTTGTTCAGCGCGACCATGTGCCCTTGCGTGTCGAAAATCGCGTGGGGGTCGTCGCGGTAGTGCGCCATGACGCGGCCAACGTCGCCTTTGGTCTGCACGCCGAAGACGTCATAGGCGGCGACCCAATCCTTGAGGTCATTGGCCTGCGGCAGGGCCAATATGTCGGCCACGACGGGGAAGGGAATGTGCAGAAAGAACCCGATGCGGCACGACACGCCGCGGTCACGCAGCAACTTGGCAAGTGGAAGAAAGTGGTAGTCATGTATCCACAGAAGGTCATCGGGACCGGCGAACTCCGCCAGCATGTCAGCAAGCCGCGCGTTTACCGCGAGATAGTTGTCGGCATAGTCGGGTCGCAGATGCACAAGATCGGCGCGCCGGTGAAAGAGCGGCCAGAGGACCGAATTGGCATAGCCGAGATAGTACCCTTCTTGCTCGGACGGGGAGATGTCGAAAACCATGCGCGTATAGTCGCCGCGGGCGATTTCGCGCAACTTGGGTTCGGGCTTTTCCACGGGCGTGCCGCTGGTGCCGATCCAAACACCGCCTTCGGTGGTCAGGCAGTCGTGCAACGCAACGACGAGGCCGCCGGAGGGCTGTGCCTCGGTCGGGATGCGGTTCGAGACGACGATCAGACGACCGGACATGGGACCCCCTGTTTCATCATTGCCAATGACCAAGCAGCGCGCGCACGGCGCCCGGGTCGGGCAGGCGATGATGCGCCGCGCTGTCACCAGGCCCCACCTTGATGGCGATGCCGCCATGTGCCTGTGCCCAGGCCATGGCGGGTTCGTCGGTGGTGTCATCGCCCATCATGACGGGCGCGCGCCCCTGAAAGCCCGGCATGTCCATCACATCGGCCAGCGCCAGATCCTTGCCGACACCGCGCGGTCGCATCTCGACCGCCATCTTGGCGGGATGGGCTTCGAACGCCGGGTGCGAAAGAGCGAGGCGGCCCGTAAAGTCGTGAACGGTGTTTTCAAGGTCGGGCTGCGCACGGTAGTGCAGCACGAGGCCGGTGGGTTTCTCTTCGAGCAGCAGTGCCGGCTGTGTGTCGGCGAATGCGCGCGCCGCATTCCGCAGCATGTGCAGCGCATCGGGCGGCAGGTCGACACGCGACGCAAACGTGCCGTCGCGCCGCCATTCGGCACCGTGCCCACCAACGATCAGACCGGCATAGTCCGGCAACCACCGCGCGAGGTCACGCACGGCGCGACCCGAGACAAGCGCCAGCGCACCGCCTGCCCTGTCTGCAACGGCGTGCAGGATCTGCGGCAGATCATCGGGAATGTGGATCGCATCGGGGGTCGGCGCGAGATCAACCAGGGTGCCGTCGAAATCAAGAAAAACTGCCGCCCCATCACAGGGCGGCAGAAACGATGTATCGGGCGTGTGAGCGTCCATGATAGAGGTACGTCCGGCCCGCCGCTTTGGTTCCGCTTTTCGTCAGGGCTGTTCGTCGTCGTCGCTGCCACCCTTGGGCAGGTTGAAGAAGCTGTCGGCATCAACCAGCGTGCTTTCGTCTTCCTTGTCGTCGTCCCCGTCATCGGCCAGCGAGAAGGTTTCAAGCCCTTCGATCGCAGTCGGGATCTTGGGCTCGGCCTCCATGCCCAGCGATTGTTCCGTGCTCACCAGCTTGCGCCGTTCGTCATCGGACATGACAGAGCCTTCGGCCGCCTTTTTCGACGCGGCCTTTTGCACTGCGGCGTCCAGTTCGGACTGTTTGGTCAGGCCAAGCGCCACCGGGTCGACCGGCTGGATGTTCGAGATGTTCCAGTGGGTGCGGTCGCGAATCGACTGGATCGTCGGCTTGGTCGTGCCCACCAGTTTCGAGATCTGGCCGTCGGTCAGTTCGGGGTGGAATTTCACCAGCCAGTAGATGGCGGCAGGCCGGTCCTGGCGCTTGGACAGCGGGGTATATCGCGGGCCGCGGCGCTTTTCCTCGCCCACGGCGGCGGCGTTGAACTTGAGTTGCAGTTTGTGCATCGGGTTGGCTTCGGCGGCATCGATTTCGTCCTGCGTCAGCTGGTTGTTTGCTATGGGATCAAAGCCTTTGACCCCGGCGGCCACGTCGCCATCTGCAATGCCCTGCACTTCCAGTTCGTGCATGCCAACAAAGTCCGCGATCTGTTTGAAGCTGATCGTCGTGTTGTCCACCAGCCAGACGGCGGTGGCCTTGGCCATGATCGGTTTTGCCATTTTCACATGCTCCTATGCATAACTGTCCCGTCGCCTGAAAGAGGCTGCCTTGGGGGCCAAGGCGGGTTTCCATTGTCGGGGAACTTGGACGCGATATAGTCGGCTGCGACGAAAAAGGAAAGCCTTATGCGCAGTGTTTTGATGTGGTTGGTGATGGCGAGCGCTGCGTGGGCGCAGGACCGGTCGGGCGCGTTCGACTATTACGTGTTGGCGCTCAGCTGGTCACCCAATTGGTGCGCCTATGAAGGCGATGCGCGCGGGTCGGACCAGTGCGATGCACGCCATGACCATGGCTGGATCCTGCATGGGCTGTGGCCGCAATATCACCGCGGATGGCCCGAATACTGCAAGACCGCAGAACGGCCGCCCAGTCGCGCCATGACCCGGGATATGGCGGATATCATGGGGACCTCGGGGCTGGCCTGGCACCAGTGGAAAAAGCATGGCGTGTGTTCCGGCCTGTCGGCGCCTGCCTATTACGCGCTGTCGCGACAGGCCTATGACAGCGTCGTGCGCCCGCCCGTCTTCCGCAAACTGGACAAGACGGTGAAACTGCCCGCGTCCGTGGTGGAAGAGGCATTCCTGCAGTCCAACCCGGACATGGAGCCCGACGGCGTGACGATCACCTGCCGCCAGGGACACATTCAGGAAGCCCGCATTTGCCTGTCGCGCGACGACCTGACGCCTGTTCCGTGCGGCCAGGATGTTGTGCGCGATTGCCGGGCGCGGGATGCGCTATTCACGCCCATCCGCTGAGGGCGGCCGCCACCCCGGCGGGCGCATCATGTAGCGCCACGCCTCGTCCCATGTGCTGGCGTGCCGCATGTCGCGCCACAGGCCCGGCAGTTCCGAGAACCAGACCACAACCGGATTGCGGCTGTCGAAGTCGCGCTTGAGGCCATAGCGTGGCGTCTCCTCCTCGGCCTGGTAGGTGCCGAACAGCTGATCCCAGATCACGGTGATGCCGCCATAGTTGCGGTCGATATACTTGTCATCACAGCCGTGATGCACCCGGTGATTGGCAGGGCTGTTCATCACCCTGTCGAACCAACCCAACCTGCCAATCACCTCGGTGTGGATCCAGGTCTGGTAGGCCAGCACGGTGATGATGCCGAAAAAGATCATCTCGGGTGAAAAACCAAGACATACCAGCGGGATATGCGCAATCAGGCTCCAGACCCCTTCCAGCGGGCCAAATCGGATACCCGTGATGATGTTGTAGTCGCGGGACGAATGGTGCACGGCGTGCTGGGTCCACAGCAGGCGCACCTCGTGGGCGATGCGGTGTTCCCAGTAATACGTGAGATCCGCAGCAACAACCGCTAGCGCGATGCCCCGCCAGGTCAGCGGAATTTGCCAGGGCTGCGCCACCTCGGCCAGGATGTAGAAGATCGCATAGCCACCGGTCAGGATTAGCACCTCGAACACCAGATAGGGGATCTGTGTCGAGGCACTGACCGCCATTTCGGCCAGGGTCCGGCCCTTGTGTTCCCCCTTGAACAGCACCTCGGCCGTTTCGATCAACAGGATGGCGACGCCAATGAGGAAGAACACTTCGTCTATCTGTGTGCCCAGAGCGTCAAGTGCGGTGGGTGTCATGGTCTGGTCCCTTGTGTCAGTGTCCGCCAGGCGAAGGCAGCAGCCTGTTTGGGGGTGGCATCGCCGGAGGTGACCATCGTCCAACCGGCGTAGATCAGGTTTTCATAAGCCTGCACGATCCACTCCGTCGGGACATGAGGGTCAAAGGTGCCTTCGGCCTTGGCCATATCGATATCATGCGCCAGGTCATGGGTTTGCGCAGCGTAAACTGCGGCCACACGCGGGTCATGTGCTGCGGGCTCGGTTGCCAGAAACATGTGCCGCGCGGCCAGTGGCAGGATGGCGTGCAAGGCCATCTCCAGCCCTTGGGTATAGGTGGCGCAGTCCGCAACCGCGTGGTTGACCGCATCGTCCAGTTCCCTGGCTGCGGCCAGTGTCAGTGCGACCATCAGATCGTCGCGGCCGGAAAAGTGGCGATGCAGCGTCGCCCGACCGACCCCGGCGGCCTTGGCAACATCTGCCAGGGATGCACCGGGATTTTGACTGAACACGTCGAAAGCAGCGTTCAGGATTACATTGGATGATGATACATCTTTGTCTCGCATGAGACACATATGTCTCGATTCGTTGCCAAGTTCAAGATGCACCCGTGACAGCCGTTGCGTGCCTGGTCACATCGCATCGGTCATGGCAGATGTCGGAGCCTCCGGCGGTCGTATTTTTGGTCGGAAGAAACGAAAACGCCCGCGCCACTCATCCAATGTGAGCACCGCGGGCGAAAAGGGAAGCATGCGCTTCTCCCGACGCGGCCATCGGCTCGACAGCCTGTACCGCCCTCTCAAGGAAAGGCATTAACCTTAACAAGGCGTTTCTTTCGACCAAAAATACGACGGGGGTGAGCGCGTATGCGCGAGGGGGCTGGCCCCCTCCCTTTAAAAAATCGCGTGGGCGCAGCCCTCATTTGGATCAAGGTCATCCGCCTGCGACTTCCAGGACAATCTTGCCGATATGGCCTGAACTTTCCATGCGGGCATGGGCAGCTGCCGCATCGCCCAGGTCAAATTCGGAATCCATGACCGGGCCAATTCGGCCCGCAGACAACAAGGGCCAAACGGCTTCACGCAGATCCCGCGCGATCCACGCCTTGGCCAGATCGCTTTGGGGACGCAGGGTGCTTCCGGTCATGGTCAGCCGCCGGGTCATCAGCTGAACAAAGTTCACGTCGGCCTTGGGCCCTTGCAAAAAGGCGATCTGGACCAGGCGACCATCGTCGGCAAGCGCGGACAGGTTGCGCGCGATATAAGGGCCACCGACCATGCACAGGATGAGGTGCGCGCCGCCTTCGGACTTTAGGCAGTCCGTGAAATCATCTTCGCGGTAGTTGATCGCCACTTCGGCGCCCAGGTCACGACAGGCCTGACACTTCTCTTCGGACCCTGCGGTTGCGAAGACGCGCGCGCCAAAGTGATGTGCCAGTTGGATCGCGGTTGTCCCGATCCCTGACGAACCACCGTGGACCAGAAACCGTTCGCCCCCTGTCAGTTGGCCCCGGGTAAAGACGTTGGACCAGACGGTGAAATAGGTTTCGGGCAGACAGGCCGCCTGCTTCAGGGTCATCCCATCCGGCACGGGCAGGCAATGCGCTGCCGGCGTCGCCACGTATTCGGCGTACCCGCCGCCGGGCAGCAGGGCGCACACCGTGTCGCCAACCGACCAGTCGCTGACGCCGGGGCCGACCTCGACAATGGTGCCGGATGCTTCAAGCCCAGGCAGATCGCTGGCGCCCGGCGGAGGATTATAGAGACCCGCCCGCTGCAAGGCGTCGGGCCGGTTGACGCCTGTCCACGCCACTTCGATCACCACCTGGCCGTGACCCGCCGTGGGTCGCGGACGGGTGACGAGGTGCAGCACCTCGGGCCCGCCGGGGGCATTGATTTCGACCGCGCGCATGTCCTGCACCATTCTGATCCCTTTCGTTTTGCACATCGTACCTTGGAAGCAACCGGGAAAGGAACCCATATGCTGATCGCCGCGCTTGTTGTGAACCTGGTCATCCTGGTGCCCGTGATCGCGGGCCTTGTCCGGGGGCGGATGGACCTTGCATTTGGGCCCGACACCGATGCGCGCCGCATCCTGCTGTGCCTGTATTGCAGCATCGCGGTGGCGAGCGCCGTGCTGATCCTGCTGCACGTGCTAGGCGCGGCGTGGGCCGTGCCGATGACGTTTGCCCTGTTCGCCGTGCAGATCATGTACAAGCTGGCCACCGTGGTCATGGTGGGCCTGCACAGCCCGGTCGTCGCCACGAATCTGTGCGTTGTGGTATTCCAGTTGTCCGCCATCTTGGCGTGGTCAGGTGCGGGGGGATGACCATGAACCGGGCAGGTCGGAGGCGGCGCCACGCGACGGTGCCTTGATCTGGCTCAGCACCCAGTTCGGGCCTGCGAGAAGGGTGCTGAGCGCCTTGTTGTCGCGCACCTGCGCCTTGACCTTTTCGATCTGCATCACGTCATCGATACGCCGGTCCAGAAAGGCCCATGTGGCCTGATTGTCCGTGCTGTCATCGCCCAGCCAATAGAGGACGGTGGCCGAATAGACGCCGGACAGAGTTGCGCGTTTGGTGTACCAGTTCACGTCGTCCGACGTGTCACCGAGCGTCATCCAGATTTTGTCAGCCGTACCCCAGATGGCCCTGGCACCGTCCGCCGCGTGCATTGGCAGCGCAAACAGCGTGGTTCCCCGGCGCACGGCCTCTTTATCTGTGACTGCTTCGATCCTGAACCTGACACCGGCCGCAATCTTGTCGCGGAAACGATCGGGCAGGTCATCCGATTGCATCCGCGCAACCATCGCCGCGTCCCCGCGCGCGTGATAGGCCAGCGCAAGGTCGACCGCGCCGCGCGGGCAGATGGCCCGTGCCATGGTCATATCGATCCCGGCATCCCGGGCCGCGGCGGTGAACGTCACCTCGGACCACCCATCGAAGGGCACGTGCATCAACGCGGCATCCAAAAGGGCGGCTTTGGTCGTTTCATAGGATGTGGTCATGAGCGGTCCTTTGGGCGGCTGCGGATGCTGGACAAAGTAGGGCGGCCTTGCTATACGGCCACTTCCTGCAAATCCTTGCAACTCGAATCTAGAAAGGTGGTGACAACCACATGCAGGTTAGTGTTCGCGACAACAATGTCGATCAGGCGCTTCGTGCCCTGAAAAAGAAGCTGCAGCGCGAAGGCGTTTTCCGTGAAATGAAGCTCAAGCAACATTTCGAGAAGCCGTCCGAGAAAAAAGCGCGCGAGAAAGCTGAAGCGATCCGCCGGGCCCGTAAGCTGGCTCGCAAAAAAGCGCAACGCGAAGGGCTGCTTTAAGCCAAGAGCGTCGAAGTGAATTCAAGAACCCTGTAGCCGCCCGGCTGCAGGGTTTTTGTTTGCCGCTTTGCTTTTTGCGCGCGTGGGAACTTAGGCAGCGGTGCTGTCGCCCATTTCCGCCGCCGGGCCAGACGCGCGCCGCGCCAGCCTAAAGCGCGCCAGGCTGTCCATCATATCCTGCATCCCGCGGTTCAGGGCGGCGCATGCCGCGTTCGTATCCTGGAACATTGCGGCGTTGCCCTGTGCAACCTTGTCCATCTCCGCCACGGACACGTTTACTTCGCCCAACTGGTCGGATTGTGACGCGGTCGCTTCGGCGATCCGCTGGACCGACCCCGTCATGGCCGACACCGCCTCGACGATATCGCCCAGCGCGTCGCCGGCTTGCCGGGCGAGCGCCACACCCGATTTGACCTGCCCGGTGCTTTTTTCGGTCAACGCCCCGATTCCCCGGGCCGCGTCGGTGGCGCGTTGCGACAGCGCCCGCACTTCGGACGCGACCACGGAAAAACCGCGCCCGGCCTCGCCCGCGCGCGCGGCTTCGACACCGGCGTTCAATGCCAGCAGGTTTGTCTGAAACGCGATCCCGTCCATCAACGCGTTGATCTTGGCAATCTCGTGCGACGAGGTTTCAATCCCGTTCATTGCAGCCACAACCTGGTTGACCATATCGCCGCCAGTCATGGCATCCGCGCGCACCTTGTCCGCTGTCGCCGCCGTGGATTGCGCATTCTCGGTCGAGGCGCGCACGGCCCCGTTCAGTGAGTCGACCGCGTGGCTCGTGATTTCAAGCGATTGCACCTGCGCCTCGGTTCGGCGGGACAGGTCAATCGCGGCGTTCTGGACGCTGGCGACCAATTCCATCAGCTTACCGGTGCTGTCATGCACATCTTCCAACACATGCGACAAGGCCGCGACGGCGCGGTTGAAATCCAACCTGAGCGGTTCATAGGCGTCCGGGAATTCGGTATGTATCCGGTGGCTCAGGTCGCCGGCGGCGATGCATCCCAACCCTTCCCTCAGGCATGAGACAACCGTGGTTTGCGCGTCGTATTGCGCCTTTTGCGCGGCCAGGGTTTTCGCCTCGGCCTCTTGTGCGGCGGCACGGCTTTTTTCCCGCGCAGCCTGTTCACATGTGAGCGCTTGCAACAGGGCTTCGGCTTCGGATTGTGCGGTCTGCGCGTTCTGCGCCTCTTTCTCTGCGTCTGCGCGCGCTGCGTCGGCCTGTGCGCTGGCGCTGGACGCCTTGGCATATGCGGTTTGTGCGTCTGACAGCGCGATCCGCACCGCGTCCATCATGTGCAGACGCTTGCCCACGATCAGCACCAGAACAAAAAACTGAATGCCGACAATGGCGCCGTGAAACAGGGCGCGTTCGATGTTTTCGATCACATCAACGCTTGGAAACACAAGGCGCGGCAAGAGGATGCCTACCGACACGTGGTGCAGCACGGTTGTCACTGCGGCCAGGATGATCGTCGGCCTATGAACAAGCCCGACCAGTGTTGCAAGCACGGCGAAAAACAGCATGTGACCGTCAATCTGCCACCCCGTCCCGCTGAGCGCCGCGACAAGGCCGATTGCCTGCGCAATCGCCGCCTGTCCCACGATGATGCAGTAGTGTCTGTGCCGTTGCCGGAAAGACCAATACGCAAACGCTGTCGACCCCAGACAGATGATGGCCGGCACAGGCGATGCCGCCGGAAGCAAGAATCCCGCGATGCCGATCAGGCAGCCCAGCGCCACGCATCCCATCAATATCCAATAGGCGGCAAGCGTGCGCGAGGCCTGTAGGCTGTGATCGATGTTCATGCTCATGTCGCGTATCCACAGAATGCGGCAATCGATGCGCCATCCATGACCCAAAGCGCCCCAAGCGCGCGGATGGCCGTGTCAAAGGCCTGAAGGTCGTCCACCTGTGCCAACACGGCAATCGGTGCCGTTTCCGGACCCACGACCGCGCCGCCCGCGGCCGTGACCAAGGCAGGTCCGTCAGACCAGGGCGGTAGAATGACGAGCCGCAATGGCGACCCGGTGTCAGGTTGCAGCGCCAACCCCGCAAGGGCCGGTCCGCACGTCAGAAGCATCACCATTACAAAAACGCGCATCGCACTCATCCGGCTACCTGACCGGGGTCTAGTCCAAGACTTCTAAAGATAGGGCTAAGAACAGGGTAATTGGCGTGTGCCCGTTCAACATCGGGACAAGCGGTGCAGTGCCAGTTCCGGCAAACGGACGGCAGCGTGGCCAATCAAAAGCCCCTTGAGATAGGCGCTTACCCGATCTTGGCGAACATGCGGGCGCGGTCCTGCAGCTGATCGTCGCTGATCCAGCCCTGATCATGGGCGATATCGCCGAGACTGCCGGTCTGCAGGCCCTGACGGTTGGTCAGCGTTCGCAGGAAATTGCCCACGCACACCAGGCCACCATACGTTTTCGTATTCAGACGCGCATATCCACGGCCCATGCGGTTCGCGCGAGCGCGCCGTTGGTCAGGTACAAGCGGCGCAACTGCATCGACACCATGTTTGGCAGGCTCAAGGACTGGCACTGGGTTGCTAAGCGCTGCGTCAGCAGACCAAGGGCGTTCCCCTCAGCAATCGCCCTGACCGCACCTGTCCTATTGGGTATGAGATCTGACCCGAGCCGATCGTCACATTAAATGGCACAGGCGCGATCAGCCCTTGGCCCCCTGTCCTCTTGCGTAGACGTCTTCGTATCGCACGATATCGTCCTCGCCCAGGTAGGTTCCTGTCTGCACTTCGATCAGGACCATCGGCACCCGGCCCGGGTTTTCCATGCGATGTTTGGCACCCAGCGGGATGTAGACGGATTCGTTTTCCGTCACCAATGTTACCGTGTCATCCACGGTCACTTTGGCCGTGCCTTCAACCACGATCCAGTGTTCGGCACGGTGGTGATGCGATTGCAGCGACAATGATGCACCCGGGTGCACCACGATCCGCTTCACCTGGAACCTGTCGCCAATGACAAGGCTTTCGAACCAGCCCCACGGGCGGTGATCCTTTGGAAAGTGTTCGGCCTGGCCCGAACCGCGCGCCTTCAGCGCCGACACCGCATTTTTGACATCCTGCGCCCGGCTTGCATCCGCCACCAATACGGCGTCGGGCATGGCCACGGCAATCACGTTTTCAAGGCCGATCCCAACCAGCTCAAGGCCATCATGTTCGGACCTGAGAAGCGAATCCGCGCAATCGATGGCGGTAACATTGCCCGACGTCGCTGTGCCGGCATCATCACGGGCACTGGCCCGCAACACAGCATCCCAACCGCCCAGATCGCTCCAGTCGCCGGTGTATGGAACGACGGACAGATTGCCGGCGCGCTCCATGACCGCATAGTCGATCGAGATGTCTTCGACCTTTTGCCACGGCTCGACCCCCAACCGCAGGAATCCCAGGTCTGGCTGCGCGGTCTCGACTGCGGCCTCGACCGGACCAACCAACGATGCAGCATGGGTTTTGAAAGCTTCTATGATGTCGCATGCCCGGAACAGGAAGATGCCCGCGTTCCACATGTGACGCCCTGATGCAACTAGCGTCGCCGCGGTTTCGGCGTCGGGCTTTTCCACGAAACGTGACAGCGGGGCAGCGGCGCCGCTTGGCGCGGATTTAAGTTCCAGATAGCCGTAACCGGTTTCGGGATATGTCGGATGGATACCGAAGGTCACCAGTTGCCCTGCCTCTGCCGCAGGCACACCGGCCTGAACGGTGGCACAGAAATCTGCGTCTGACGGGATCAAGTGGTCCGAAGGGCACACCAACATCATCGCGTTCGGGTCGGCAGCATGCAAATGAAGGGCGGCGGCCAGAACAGCCGGAGCCGTATTGCGGCCCTCAGGTTCGATCAAGACAGCGGCAGGATCAATACCGACGGCGGCCAGTTGTTCGACCACGATAAAGCGAAAATCCGACGCGGTAATGATGACCGGTTGGTCGAATTCGGCAAACCGGCGGGCAGAGGCCTGGAACAGCGTTTCCGACCCAAGGATCGATGCGAATTGCTTGGGATAGCTTTTGCGCGACAACGGCCATAGGCGTGTGCCCGATCCGCCGCATAGCAACACTGGCGTTATGGACATGTTCTACACTCCGCTTGAATTCAATCAGGAACCTAAATTGCTGCGCCGCAACACATTGCGGGTGGCATACACGCAAGCTTTCGCCGGGTCGACTCCGGAATTCCAGAGCTGGACAAGACGGTACAACCTTGCTTTGCGGGTTAAAAAGCCTGCGGGATGCATCTGTTGCGTCCTGCGATCTGCCCGGGCGCAAACGATATGGCATGCACAACAGCGCCCAGATCAGACAGGCAAGGCTGTCGTTTTGAACACGGTCCGCAGGGCAAAACTGGACTGCATCTGGGCAACGCCCGGCAACCGGGCCAGATGCTGACGGTGAATGCGCGCAAAATCTTCGGTCCCTTCCGCAACGACCTTCAGAATGTAATCCGCGGTCCCTGCCATCAGGTGACATTCCAGGACATCGGGAATCCGTGCCACCGCCTTCTCAAAGGCCTCGAGCACTTCGTCTGCCTGACCCTGCAAGGTGATTTCCACAAAAACGGTCGTGGGCACCCCCATCTTTCGGGCGTCCAGCAAGGCGACATAGTCCCGAATGTAGCCCGCCTGTTCCAATCGCTGGACACGCCTGTGGCACGCCGACGGCGAAAGATGCACAGCGTCACTCAGATCGGCATTGGACATGCGTCCCTGCTTTTGCAAGGCAATCAGGATACGGCGATCTGTTGAATCAAGAGCCATCGACGCACTTTTCTCCGACATTTGTACGTCTGAACGCACATTTCTACGACTGTTGTGCGGTAACACGATCCATTTCCGGTGTCAGATTGCAAGTGAAATGCGCGACCCTTCTCGGGCCAGAGGAGGATCAACATGCATATTGGCTGCCCAACAGAGATCAAGGCCCAGGAGTACCGCGTCGGGTTGACGCCGAATGCCGCACGCGAGGCGGTCGCACACGGGCACATTGTGTCTGTTCAGGCGGGCGCGGGCTTGGGGGCCGGGTTCACGGATCAGGATTACATCGCCGCCGGGGCACAGATCCTGGACACCGCGCATGATGTTTTTGACGCTGCGGACATGATTGTCAAAGTGAAGGAGCCGCAAGCCGCCGAACGAAAGATGCTGCGTGACGGTCAGCTTTTGTTCACCTACTTGCACCTTGCGCCGGACCCGGACCAAACCCACGATCTGTTGGCATCAGGCTGCACAGCGATCGCGTACGAAACCGTTACGGATGCGCAGGGCGGTTTGCCACTTCTGGCACCGATGTCCGAAGTTGCAGGTCGCCTGGCCCCTCAGGTCGGTGCATGGACGCTGCAAAAGGCAAATGGTGGGCGCGGTGTGCTTATGGGCGGGGTCCCGGGCGTCGGTCCTGCGCGGGTCGTGGTTATCGGCGGCGGCGTCGTGGGCACACATGCGGCGCGTGTGGCGGCAGGCATGGGGGCAGACGTGACGGTAATGGACCGGTCGCTATCCCGCATGCGTTATCTGGACGATGCGTTTTCGGGCCTGTTCAAGACCAGCTACGCCAGCGCCGGGAACACGGCGGAACTCGTGGCCGAAGCAGACATGGTGGTCGGCGCGGTTCTGATCCCGGGCGCCGCGGCACCCAAGCTGGTTACACGCGATCAACTGTCCACGATGAAACCCGGCGCCGCCATCGTCGACGTTGCGATTGATCAAGGCGGTTGCTTTGAAACCTCGCGCGCAACGACGCACGATGATCCGATCTATGATGTGGACGGGATCATGCATTACTGCGTTGCCAACATGCCCGGCGCGGTGGCCCGGACGTCCACGATTGCCCTGGGGAATGCCACCATGCCCTACATGCTGGCGCTCGCCGACAAGGGCTGGCGCCAAGCGTGCGAGGATGACCCCCACCTACTGGCGGGCCTGAATGTCCATCAGGGAAAGCTGACATATTACGCGGTTGGCAAGGCGCTGGGGATTGACGTGATGTCTCCGGCGCTGGCGCTCAAGACCTGAACGCAAGGCGCCGCGCGCGATGATTGCGCGCGGCGCTCTGACACTCAAATTCAGATCAGCCCTGTTTGGCCAACTGATCGCGAATCTCCATCAGGATATCCAATTCGCTTGGGCCGGGATCCTCTGCGGGCGCTTCCTCTTTCTGTGTCTCAGCGGCTGCTTTGACCTTGTTGACATAGCGGACCAGCATGAACACCACGAAGGCGATAATCAGAAAGTTGATGACGGCCATCAAAAACGCACCATAGGCGAACACGGCTGCACCTGCGTCACGGGCCGCTTCCAAAGACGAACCTGCGGCAACGTCGCCGGCCAGCACGACGTAGTTGTTGGTGAAGTCGAGACCACCCGTGAACAGACCGATGATCGGGTTGATGAGGTCACCGACCAGCGATGTGACAATCGCGGTAAAGGCCGCGCCGATTATGATCCCGACGGCCATGTCCATGACATTGCCCTTGGCGATGAAATCCTTGAACTCGTTTAGCATATTTAGTCCCTTGTTGGCTTCCGCACGCTTTATTTTGTTTTTATGTGCGCGTGCAAACATTGGTTAACACATCTTTTCACATGGCAAAGACTATTTTGGGGGGGAAATTCGCCTATGTCGGACCCATAGTTCAAAGGAGACGTCCCATGGCTGACCTCAGCGCCTTTCCCATCACCCAGAAATGGACACCAAAGGACCCGTCGGTCTTGCAGCTGTTTTCGTTTCCAACCCCGAACGGGGTCAAAGCGTCCATCGCGTTGGAGGAGACGGGTATCCCCTACGAGGCGCATCTGGTCACGCTTGCGGATGCGGATGTCAAAAGCGCGGAATTCCTGTCGCTGAACCCGAACAACAAGATCCCTGCGATCATTGACCCCAACGGCCCGGACGGCACCCCAATTGGTCTGTTTGAATCCGGTGCGATCCTGATCTACTTGGCCGAAAAATCCGGCAAGCTGATGGGCGAGACCGCCAGCGACAAGGCCAAGACGATCCAGTGGCTGATGTTCCAGATGGGTGGCCTGGGACCGATGTTGGGGCAAATGGGCTTTTTCGTGAAATTCGCGGGCAGCCAATGGGACGACAAGCGCCCGCAACAACGCTATGTGGATGAAGGCAAACGCCTGTTGGCCGTGCTGGACAAGGAACTGTCGGGCAAGGATTGGATCACCGGCCAGTTTTCGATCGCCGACATCGCAATTGCGCCATGGCTCAACGCCCTGAACTTTTACGAGGCCAAGGAAATGGTCGGCTGGGACGACCACAAGAACCTCGTCGCGTACCTGGATCGTTTCATGGCCCGTCCTGCCGTGGAAAAGGGCAAGAATATCCCGCCGCGCCCCTGATCCTTCTTTCGGCTGACAGCATCGTGGTTTGGGGGCAGAGCCCCCAAGCAACACAGGATCGCATCGCTGTCAGGCGTGCCTTTTGGTTATGCAGCGCGCATGCCTGCGCTGATCTTCTCGGCCATCATGATGGTGGGCGCGTTGGTGTTCCCACCAATCAACCGCGGCATCAGGGACGCATCCACGACACGCAACCCCTCTACCCCGTGCACCACACCTGACGGATCCGTGACGGCAAGCGCGTCCCGCCCCATCCGACACGTCCCGACGGGGTGATAAATCGTGTCAGCGCGCGCGCGGATGTCTGCTTCCAGCCCGGCGTCACTTCCGTCGTGGGGATAAAGTTGCGCGCCACGCCAGGGATCAAGGGGCGGCGCGGTCAGGATGTTCTCCATCTGCCGTGCCCCCTTCATCATCAGGTCCAGGTCGCGCCGATCGCTCAGGTAACATGGGTCGATACGCGGCGCCGCAGACGGATCAGACGACCTCAATCCCACCACACCGCGGCTGTGCGGCCGCAACACGCACACGTGGCAGGAATAGCCGAACTTGACGTGGATCTTGCGCATGTGCTGGTCAACGATACCAACCACGAAATGCAGCTGTAAGTCCGGGCGCGCCGCCGAAGGATCTGATCGCATGAACGCCCCACCCTCGGCAAAGGGAGAGGCGAACAGGCCAGTGCCATCCTTGCGCCACTGCATCCCCGCCTTCGCAAGCGCCACCAACCCTTTCGGCCCCAGCCCCACGACATCATCACGTTTTGAGCGGTAGCTGAGAATGTAGTCCAGATGATCCTGAAGGTTCTGCCCAACGCCGGGCAATTCATGCACAACGTCGATACCGTGCGCGGCCAGTTCGTCACGCGGGCCAATGCCCGACAGCATAAGCAGTTGCGGTGACCCGAAGGCGCCGCCGGACAGGATCACTTCGCGCCCGGCTTCAACCAGCTTTACCTGGCCCTTGTGCTTGATGCGCACACCGATGGCGCGCTTGCCGTCCATCTCAACTTTCTCGGCCATTGCACGGGTAAGTATGGTCAGATTGACCCGCGCCTGCACCGCGTCGGGCAAGTAGGCTGCCGCCGCGGAACACCGCTCTCCGCGCGCGGCCCCGCTGTGATGCTGTGTGACCTGATACAGGCCCACACCTTCTTGCCGTTCGCCGTTGAAATCATCCGTGACGCGCAGTTGTTGCTGGGAAGCGGCCTCGACAAAGGCGTGGGCGATGGGGCGCGGCTCTGATTGCTCGGTAACTTGCAATGGACCATCCGCACCATGCAAATCATCGTTGCCGCGAACATTGCCTTCTGACAGCTTGAAATAGGGCAGCACACTGTCCCAATCCCAGCCTTCCGCCCCAAGTTCTGCCCATTCGTCGTAGTCCCTGCGATGGCCGCGCACATAAAGCATCGCGTTGATCGCGCTTGAACCGCCCAAGGTACGGCCGCGCGGCTGGAACCCGCGTCGGCCATTCAATTCGGGCTGCGGCTCGGTATGAAAGGCCCAGTTGTTGATCTTGGGGCGGCCAGAGATCATCCCGGCCACAAGGGCTGGCGCGCGCACGAAAATGTCGCGCCCGTTTCCGCCAGCCTCGATCAGGCAAACAGAAACCGTCGGGTCCTCGCTTAGCCGCGACGCCATCACGCACCCGGCTGATCCGCCACCCACAATCACGTAATCGAATTTCATGCGCGCTTCTCCCTTGTCCAAAGGCTAGGAGCGCGCGTGAGGTCGCACAAGAGTGACCCGGGGTCGCCTGGATCAGGACGGCAGCGTGCCCGTCAGGACGTATCGCAGGATGTTGACCACTTGCGCCGGTTCTTCCGCAACGGCAAGCGCGGCAGCATCGACTTCTTTCAGGGCATGCGCGTGATCGGGGCCGTGCAGGATAATCAGGGACTTACCCAGTGCCGCTGCATAACCTGCATCAAAGGCTGCATTCCATTGCTTGTACTGATCGCCAAAACGGACCACGACCACATCAGCGTCCGCTATGCCCTTGCGCGTGCGGATCGCGTTGACCATCGCGCCCTTGTGATCATGCCAGTACTTGTTTTCTTCGGTCCCAAGGATCGCCACACCGCAATCGTCGCTGGCTGCATGATCGGTCACCGGTGCAGAAAAGGTGACGTCCAAACCTTGTGCCCCGTCGATGATCTGCTCTCGCCAATCGGTATGGATTTCTCCGGAAAGATATACATTCAGCATCGTTTGGCTCCTTCGTGTCTGGCACGCCTTTACGTGCATCATGGCGCCGCAAAGGCAAGAGGTCAGAAGCGCCGGGCCACCACGAAATGATTGGGCGGACGCACCGGATAGTTGCCCGTTTCAACGATCTCGAATCCCGCTGCGGAAATACGCCGTTCCGTGCCTTCGATCGTGTCAAACCGGACATATGGTGCCTTGCCGACAAGCTGCATCATCGGGATCAGCCGCTTCATGAGACCGAACTTCACCCCAAGCGATCGCTCTGCCAGGCAGGGCGATTTCGAGATGAACAGCCCGCCCGGTGCCAACAGCGTGTGCACCTGCGCCAGCGCTGCATCGATGTCCTCCATCAGGTGAAACAGGTTGAACGCAACGACAACGTCGTACTGGCCGGGTTTTAACGCCGCGCTGAATGGATCAGCCTGCAAAAAACGGACGTTGTCCACAGCCGGTTTCGCCTCTGCCTGAGCGATCATGCCTTCGGAGAAGTCTGTGGCGAGGATCGACCCCGCATGAGGTGCTAGGCGCAGGGCCGTCGTGCCGGTGCCACATCCAAGTTCCAGAACCCGGTCGGTCGGTTTCAAGTAGGACACGACCCGCTCGAGCGTCAGCTCATAGGCATTGGGGTCGCTCAGGGGTTGGGCCGCGTATTTCACCGCAATCCGATCCCAAAACTGTGCGTCTGTTTTCATCGCTTTTCTCCTTCAGTTGTGCATATACGGCACAAGGAATTCCCGCGAAATTGACGAATTCCGCAGTGTATGTATACGAATCTGCATGACCAAAGGCTTTGACTGGACCCATTTGCGCGCCTTCCTTGCGACGGCCGACGCCGGATCATTGTCGGCAGCCGCCCGCGATCTTGGGCTGACCCAACCGACCGTGGGTCGACAAGTCGCAGCGTTGGAAGAAGAATTGCAGCTTGCCTTGTTCGAGCGCACGCCCCGGACCATGACATTGACGGATGCGGGGCGGGATCTGCTGGTCGAAGCGCGCAAGATGGGGGAGGCGGCAGCCCGGATCAACGTCATTGCCCAGGGGCGGACCCAAGGTCTTGACGGCACGATCCGCGTGACGGCGTCGGACATGATGAGCGCCTATGTCTTGCCAGACACGCTCCTGACGCTCCGCGGTCTGGCGCCGCGCCTGCGCATTGATGTTATTGCCGCGAACGACATTCGCGACATCCTCAAACGCGAGGCAGACATCGCCATCCGTCATGTGCGCCCAACGGAACCGGACCTGATTGCCCGCAAGATCGGCGACTCGTCCGCGCATCTTTATGCCTCAAAATCCTATGTCGCGGCGCGTGGTCTTCCGGCCACTGTCGCAGACCTCAAGGACCACGATTTCATCAGCATGTCCGATGACGACATGTACATTGCGGCCATGGCCGAATACGGCATTCCCGTCAGCCCCGCGAACCTTCGGTCAGGGTCCACCAGCGGCATCACCACATGGGAGTTGATGCGCAAGGGTTTCGGCATCTTCCCGATGTCCGACCATATCGGCGACCAATTTGATGATGCAGTACGATTGCTGGACGGGGTTACCGACCTCAGCTTTCCGGTGTGGCTGGTCACCCACCGCGAATTGCACACAAGCAAACGGATCAGACTGGTCTTTGACCTGCTGGCAGACATGTTGAGCGACACCTGAACTGGTCAGCCAAGCGTTCAGGATCTATCCCCGCAGAACTCCGCCTGTCGCCTTTGTGACCTTTTCAACAACCTTTTGCGCAACGGCCTCGATATCGGCATCCTTCAGTGTCGCGTCTTTCGGTTGCAGACGCACGGTCAACGCCAGGGATTTTTTACCCTCGCCCAGACTGCCGCCGATGAACTCGTCAAACACGCGCACGTCCTCGATCAGAGACTTGTCCGCGCCCATGGCTGCGTTGACCAGCGTCAGCGCCTCGACTTCGGCATCTACGACGAACGCAAAATCACGTTCGACGGATTGAAGGTCGCTGATGTCCAGGGCCCCTTTGGTCGCGCCGCTTTTGCGGGGCAAAGGTACCTCGTCAGGCCAAAGGGTGAAGGCCATCGCCGGCCCTTTGACATCCATTGCCTCAAGCACACGGGGGTGCAGTTCTCCGAACACACCCATCACCTTTTTCGGCCCAAGACAAATCCTGCCATGCCGGCCCGGGTGCCACCAATCCTGCGCACCACGCATGATCTGCACTTTGGCAGGCGCCCCGATGGCGGCAAGGATCGTCTCTGCATCGGCCTTGACGTCGTAGACATCAACCGGTCGCGAAGCGCCATGCACGTCCTTGGGCCCCGTCCGGCCAACCAACAGGCCCGAGACCAGCAAATGCTGCTCACCGGGCTCACCACCGTGGAAGGCCGGCCCAACCTCGAACAGGGCAAGGTCGGCAAAGCCACGTGCCTGATTGCGCGCCGCAGCCTGCAGCAAGCCCGGCAGCAAGGCGGGGCGCATGTGACTCATATCGCTCGAAATCGGATTTTCCAGCATCGCATTGTCGCCACCACCGCCAAACAGTGCGGCCGACGCTTGGTCAATGAAGCTGTAAGTTACGCATTCGTTGTACCCAAGTGCTGCGGCGGTCCTGCGCGCAATCTGTTCTCGGCGCTGGAGTGCTGTCATGACCGGCTTCGGCACACCTGCGGTCAGCCTGGGCAAGGGCTTGCCCTTCAGCTTGGTCAGCGATGCAACGCGTGCCACTTCCTCGACAAGGTCGGCTTCACCCAGGACGTCCGGGCGCCAGCTGGGCACATGCGCCATGTCGCCTTCCAATTGAAAGCCAAGGGCTGTCAACGTCTGGCGCTGTTCGCTTTCGGGAATGTCCATGCCAACCAGGCTTTGGACGCGGGCCGCATTCAGACGGAAGGCGCGGCTGGTGTCCGGGATGGCACCTGCACTGATCATGTTCGACACCGTTCCGCCAGCATGTTCCAGGATCATTGCGCATGCGTGATCCAGCCCGACAGGGGTAAAGGCGGGATCAACGCCACGCTCGAACCGGTAGCGCGCATCGGAATTGATCTTCAGCGCGCGCCCGGCATATGCGATCTGCACAGGATCCCAATAGGCGCTTTCGACAAGGACGTTTACCGTTTCTTCGGTACACCCTGTTTCGGCACCGCCCATGATCCCGGCAATGCTTTCGGGCCCATTGTCATCCGAAATCACCATCTGGCCCTGCTGCAGGGTGTAAGTCTTTTCATCCAGGGCCACGATAGCCTCGCCCCCCGCCGCGCGATGCACCCGCAGGTTGCCCGAAACCTTGTCAGCATCGAACACGTGCAAGGGGCGGTTCAGATCGTATGTGAAGTAGTTCGTGACATCGACCAGGAACGAAATCGGGCGCAACCCGATGGCGCGCAACCGGTCCTGCAACCAGGCGGGGCTGGGGCCGTTCTGCACACCCTTGATCAAACGACCAAAAAACGCCGGGCATCCATCCAAGGTATCGTTGTCGATGCTGACCGTTATGTCAGAGACAAAAGCGCCTTCGACGGCTGGGACAGGGTTGGGGCGCATTGTCCCCAGACGGCGCGCCGCCAGATCGCGGGCGATACCACGTACGCCAAGCGCGTCGGGACGGTTGGGCGTGATCGCAATCTCGATCACCGGGTCCACCTTGGACGGGTCGTTTTCGGCGAGCCAATCGACAAAGCGGTCGCCCACGTCGCCACTGGGCAACTCGATAATACCGTCATGTTCGTCCGACAGTTCCATCTCACGCTCGGACGCCATCATGCCAAAGCTCTCGATACCCCGAATTTTGCCAACGCCAATGGTGGTGTCGATACCGGGCACATAGACACCGGGCTTGGCCACAACGACGGTGATCCCTTCGCGGGCATTGGGCGCGCCACAGATGATCTGTTTGGTGCCTTCGTCGGTCGCAACCTGACACACGCGTAACCGATCCGCATCGGGGTGTTTCTCGGCGCTCAGCACCTTGCCGATGGTAAAGTCGGCCAGCTTCGCCCCACGGTCCTCGACCCCCTCGACCTCAAGGCCAAGATCGGTCAGCGCATAGGTGATCTCGTCCACCGACGCGGTCGTATCGAGATGCTGCTTGAGCCAGCTGAGCGTGAATTTCATCGGGCGTATCCCCTGCGTTCAAATACGCGCCTGCAATGGCAAAGATCGCACCAAGGTGCAAGCGTGGCGCAGGCGAACGGCGCCTGTCAGGGAAAGACCGGCGTGCGCCCCAGCAGTTCGTCCAACTGTCGTGCGATCCAACCATGCGGGATAAAGTGGCCACCGGGGTGCACATCCAGGGCGACCTTGGTGCCATTGGTGCACGCGCGCCATTCGGTCCGGGTCAGGGTCAGAAACTCGACCGCGGACCAGTCGCCCCCGTCCGTCGCTTCCTGCGAACAGCCAAGTTGATTGCGCCACAGGAACACCGGGTAGTCCGTCTCGCCCTGCGGGCCATAGGGAAAGTCCAGCACATTGTCCTTCAGGCCATGTACATGGCGTGCTTCTTTCGGGGCCTGCGCACAGTCTTCGGATTGACCGATGGTTCCGGAAATTCCCAGCAGGGCGCGCACATTCATCTCGGTCCCCCGGTCGCAAGCAACCCGCCAGGCCATGATGGACCCGTAGGAATAACCGGACAGATAGATGTTGTTGGTGTCGACGGGGTAGCGCCTGATCACGTCTTCCAGCACGTCCGCGGCGAACTGGACATCCTCGGTCTCGGGATACCACATGTTCCAGGTCTTGCGATTGCCGTTCGGCGCGATCAGCAATACGCCCCGTCGCCGCGTCGCACCTGAAATACGCTGGTGCTGCACAGGCAAGGCACCTGTGCGTTGCCACCCATGGAAGTGGATCAGCACGGGCATCGGGCTGCTGCCATCCCATCCGTCCGGTTCCTTCACATGGTACGACCTGTCCCCCAACGTGCAGGGCACATCCAGATGACACACATCGCGTTGCGTGTCAGCGCTGGCGAAAAACGGTGCTGCGCAGCACAGCGCAAGCAGGCAAATCAATCGGTTCATGGGGCGCAAGCTATCCACACCAGCGGTCGTGTCACGTCACATTGTCGTGGTCATCGCGGTTGCGGCGCTGAATGGCGTCCAGCCACCGGTCGATCAACAGGATGGGCGCCAGGACAATGGTCCAACCCGCGGCATTGATGACGGTGAACGTCAGCTTGAGATGCGCGGGCATGTCCGATCGCCAAAGAAAAACATGGGCGATCACGATCAGTGTGACAAGGGTCAGGACAAGCCATTTGCGCATGCAGCGCGACATAGCGCAGATCAGGCCATGCGCAATGGATGTCAGCTATTCTAGCGGCTCAGACCGCCGTGCAGTGTTGGCACATCCAGAGCAGCAAAGCCATAATGGCGCAGCCAGCGCAGGTCGCTGTCAAAGAACGCACGCAGGTCAGGCACGCCGTATTTCAGCATCGCAATCCGGTCGATCCCCATCCCGAAGGCAAAGCCCTGCCATTCATTCGGGTCGATCCCGCCCGCTTGCAGCACCTTGGGGTGCACCATGCCAGAGCCAAGAATTTCGAGCCAATCGTCACCCTCGCCCACCTTGAGCGTGCCGCCCTCCCACGAACAGCGAATGTCGACCTCGGCCGACGGCTCGGTGAAGGGGAAATGCGAGGCGCGGAAGCGCAGATCGACGCCGTCCACCTCGAAATAGGATTTCACGAACTCTTCCAGCACCCATTTCAGGTTGGCCATCGAGATATCGCGGTCAATAGCCAGACCTTCCACCTGGTGGAACATGGGCGTGTGCGTCTGGTCATAATCCGCGCGGTACACACCGCCAGGACATATGATGCGGGTGGGTGCGCCCGTGGCCTCCATCGACCGGATCTGCACCGGCGAGGTGTGGGTGCGCAGCACGTGGGGCGGGCGGTTGTCGCCCTCGGCCCGGTGCATGTAGAACGTGTCCATCTCTGCCCGTGCGGGGTGATGGCCGGGTATGTTCAGGGCATCGAAGTTGTACCAGTCGGTATCGATCCGCGGCCCTTCCGCGACGGAGAAGCCCATTTCCGCAAAGATGGCCGTGACTTCTTCGGTCACTTGGCTGATCGGGTGGATCGTGCCGCGCCGTTGGGGCCGGTTGGGCAGCGTGACGTCCAGCCATTCAGAGCGCAACCGCGCGTCCAGTGCCGCATCCGCAAGGGCGGCTTTCTTTGCTGATAATGCGCTGTTGATCTCGTCCTTGAGGGCATTGAGCGCGGGACCGGCCACTTGACGCTCTTCCGCTGTCATCTTGCCCAGTTCGCGCATTTTCAGGGCCACTTCGCCCTTCTTGCCAACGGCAGCAATCCGAATGTCTTCCAGCGACGGTTCGTCTGTCGCATCGGCAATCTGGGCCAGATACTTGGATTTGAGATCGTCCATGACGCAAAACACCCCGTTTCGTTCCACAGCGCATTACCGCTCTGCAGGCCCCAGTGCAACCGGACATGAATGGGCAGACCGCTATCGCTGGCCACAGTTTGGCCCAAGCATCGTCCCACAGCCGTCGCAAACCCTTGGTTCAACCCATCCGGGCAAGGAGTGCCCGATATGCAGTACATCGTCCGTCAATATGAAGTCCTGTTTCCAAGGCTGCCCTACCCTATCCGGTTGCTCCTGAACCTTGCCTTTTTGCCGATCATCCTGTTCTGGGCGATGCCCCGCGCGCTTTTACGTTTGGACCGGGCCAACAACCACTTCACGGGCACCCATGCCGATGTACCCGAGATGGACCAGGGGCAATTCCATCTGGATGCCAAAACACGGGCCGAGGTTTCCAGGCAGCCCGGCGCTTTCCTTCACATGCAGGGGATGATTCAGGCTGAAAACTGGACCGGGTTCCTGCGGCAGCTCAAGGCTTGGGACGACGTGAATGCCCACGAGGAAGGCGACCCGTTGGTCTATACCGGGTCGCGGGCAGCGCGCTGGAAGCAGTATGCGTTTCTGCAGGAACAGGACGATTGTTCAGGCATGGCCGCATGGGAACTGCCGTGGGATGCCATCGAGGCATTGGAGATGGAGTTCGCCCGCGATCACACGGACCCAAGGCTGGCCGCCGTGCTGGCCCGCGCGCATGACGAACTGGCCTGGGCACGGCGCGGTGGTGACCTTGCCGACGCCGTCAGCCGAGATGGGTGGAGAGGGTTCGAAGAGCAGTTGAACCGCGCCAACCAAATCGTGTCCGATTTCGATGCGGCCAAGGAAGGGTCCTATCTGCTTGCGTCCGTGACGCACACGATTGCCCTGTCTTCCGAATGGGAAGATGCAGCGCGCGACCGCGCCTTCCAGACTTGTCTGGATCTCAACCCGAAATGCTGGGGGTCCATGGCGGAACGTGCGTTCCATCTGTTGCCACGTTGGGGCGGGGATTATGAACAGCTTGAGGTTGCCGCACGACAGGCCATGTCTGACACGCACCAGTTCGGTGCCGCAGTCTATGCCGCCTTCTATCTCGGCGTCATCAATTGCGATGAAGGCGCGCTGTTTTCCTGCGATGCAGAGTTGTTTGCCGAAGGGTTGTCCGACATGGCGGCGGCAGAAAATGGCGATCAGGTTCTGGTCAACCGGCTGATTGAAACGGTGATCGAGATTGTCACACCGCAGGTCGGGGTATTTGGCCGCGACGACATCAATGCCCGCCGCGCCGATTTCGCCCGTGCCGCGGACAAACTGTTCCGCGATCATTTCTGCTGCCATGTCACCGACGTCTGGACCAGCGCACCGCAAGAGGCGTTCAACATCGCCGCATCCATGTATGCGCCGGAACTTGAAGCGGGTCAGCAGATCACGCTCAGCCTGAGCGGCGGTATCAACATCGGTGCGGTCCCGCAGACATGAAAAAACCCCGGCGACTGGCAGGGGTTTTCAAAATTCAGATGCTGAGTGCGCTTACGCGTTCAGCTGGGCCTTGGCCTGATCCACGATCGCGGCAAACGCCTCGGGTTCGTTCACGGCCAGATCGGCCAGAACCTTGCGGTCCACTTCGATGCCAGCCAGGTTCAGGCCGTTGATGAAGCGGCTGTAGGTCAGCGCTTCGTCGTGGGCGCGCACGGCGGCGTTGATCCGTTGGATCCACAGGGCGCGGAAGTTGCGCTTGCGATTGTGGCGGTCGCGGGTCGCGTACTGGTTGGCCTTGTCGACGGCCTGACGCGCGACCTTGAAGGTGCTCTTGCGGCGACCATAGTAACCTTTGGCGGCTTTGATGACCTTCTTGTGACGGGCGTGGGTGACGGTTCCACCTTTGGTGCGGGACATGTTGTCTGCTCCTTCTTCTTAACGGTCGTAGGGCATGAAGCCCTTGACGATTTTCGCGTCGGGGGCGGACAGGGTCGTGGTGCCACGGGCGTCACGAATGAATTTGCGGGTGCGTTTGATCATGCCGTGGCGCTTGCCGGCCTGACCTGCCATCACTTTACCGGTGGCGGTCACCTTGAAGCGCTTCTTGGCGCTCGACTTGGTCTTCATCTTGGGCATTTCCGTCTCCATCGTTTGAGTGCGGTAGATGCGCGACTCGGCATGCCACTTGGGCCGGACGCGCGGAACGAGATGGGCGTATACGAGCAGTTGGCAGTCAAGGCAAGGGGATTTGATGACGGACCGGTGCGGTCGCACAGCGCCTCACATGAAGCTGGCGATCACCCGGACAAATACGTCAGGAATTTCCTCAAGCGTGTAGCCACCCGGCTGGGTCTGAATGGCAAGCAGGATCAACCCGCCTGCGATAAGGATCGTGATCGCAGACGCACGCGGCGCACGACGATCCGATATCGCCGACAGAATGGACGGGATGGAAAACCCGGCAATCAGAATTCCGAGTACCAGATAAAAATCAGGGCTCATAACATGACCTTACCTTAAGTCAGGTCACGCTACTCTGGATCAGTCGAGTAAATCAAACGTTCATCGCACGGGGCCACGCGCAGGATGTTGGTTGTGCCCGTGACATTGAAAGGCACGCCCGCCGTCACAACGATCTGATCCTCGGATTCGGCGAACCCGCCATCGCGCGCTGCGCGCGCTGCACCCACCACCGCTTCCTTGAACCGCTCCATGGTCGGGGTCACATAGCAGTTGCACCCCCAGCTCAACGTCATGCGACGCGCGGTGCGAACCAAAGGCGTCAGCGCCAGAATGGGCACGCGGGGACGTTCGCGGGCCACCAAAAGCGCGGTCGTCCCGCTTTGGGTGAAACAGCAGATGGCCTTGATATCGGTGGTCTCTGCAATTTCGCGCGCTGCGGCCACAATCCCATCCGCGATCGAGGCCCGGTTTGCACTGCGGCTTGCTTCGATGATCTGGGTATAGGTCGGGTCTTGTTCGACTTCGGCGGCGACACGGTCCATTGTTGTCACGGCTTCGACCGGATAGCTGCCCGCTGCGCTTTCCGCGCTCAGCATGACCGCGTCAGCCCCTTCATAGATCGCCGTGGCCACATCGCTGACCTCGGCCCGTGTGGGCATCGGGCTTTCGATCATGCTTTCCAGCATCTGGGTCGCAACAATCACGGGCTTGCCCGCGTGACGGCACTTGCGCACCAGACGTTTCTGGATGGGAGGCACGTTCTGGACGGGAAGTTCCACACCCAGGTCACCGCGGGCCACCATGATGCCGTCACTGACTTGCAAGATATGATCAAAGCGTTCGACCGCATTGGGCTTTTCGATCTTCGACAGGACGGCGGCCCGGCCCTTGATCATGGCCTTTGCTTCCTCGACATCCGCCGCACGTTGCACAAAGCTGAGGGCAATCCAGTCGACACCCAGTTCGGCCACGAATTTCAGGTCCGCCTTGTCCTTTTCCGACAGCGCGGCCAAGGGCAATTCGACGTCCGGTACGTTCACACCCTTGCGGTTCGAGATCACACCGCCCGCGATCACGACACAATCTGCGAAGTCCGGGCCACACGCCTCGACCTGCAAACGGATCTTGCCATCGTTGACCAACAGGGTCTTGCCAACTTCGAGGGCTGCAAAAATCTCGGGGTGGGGCAGGCAGACCCGACTGCTGTCGCCTTCCTTCTCATCCAGATCAAGGCGGAACTTGGCCCCCTCATCCAGCATCTCGCTGTCGCCCGCAAACACGCCCACACGCAACTTGGGCCCTTGCAGGTCGGCCAGAATCGCGATGGCGGATCCGGTGTCTTCTTCGACCTTGCGGATGATCGCGTGCTTGTCGGCAATCTCATCATGGCTGCCATGAGACATGTTCAGACGAAAGACATCTGCGCCTGCCTCGTGCAGCGCCCGGATCGTTTCATAGGTGTCCGAGGCCGGGCCAAGGGTGGCCACGATTTTCACGTTGCGCAGGCGTCGCATGATCTTGCCCTTTTCTGATACCGCTAACAGCGCCCTTATTGCCCAATTCACATCCCGAGGCAACTGGCCTACACCTGCGACACAATGCGTGACAATCAAATGACACATGCGCCATTTCTGATCGATGGCGCCGACCGAAACGGGGCGTGGGTGATCACCTGTGATCATGCGACCAATGCCGTGCCAAACCACGTCAATGGCGGCACCCTGGGCCTGCCTGAAAGCGAAATGGCACGCCACATCGCAATCGATATCGGCGCCCTTGGCGTGGCGCGCGCGCTGGGTCATGCCCTGGACGCGCCCGTGGTCAGCGCAAACTTCTCGCGTCTCGTGATCGACCCGAACCGGGGCGCGGATGACCCGACACTGATCCCGCAACTCTATGATGGCACGATCATCCCCGGCAACCGCGTCCTGCCAGAGGCCGAGCGGCAGCGACGCATCGATCTGCTCTACGCCCCCTACCACGCCGCCATCGCCCGAACTGCGGCCAATCGTGACGTCGCCTTTCTGGCCGTGCACAGCTTTACGCCACGCCTCAAGAACCGCCCGCCCAGACCGTGGGAAATCGGCGTTCTGTCAGCGCAGGACCGGCGGATCGCCGAACCTCTCATGCGCGGCCTGCAATCCGTTCTGTCCAGCCCGGTCGGCGACAATGCACCCTACGCCGGCTTTTTTCCGGGTGACGCAATGAGCCAACACGCCCACGTTCCGGGCCGCCCGAATGTCATCATCGAGATCCGCCAGGACCTGATCTCGGACCCGCAGGGGCAACAGCACTGGGCCAACCTTCTAGCGCCCCATCTTGAAGCGGCCCGCCTGCACGCCAATCTCTGACCCACTCTTCTTCTGACCAAAAATACGACGGGGTCCGGGGCAGCGCCCCGGTCCGACGCCACCAGAAAGGACCATACGCATGGACGACCAAACCCGTATCGAACTCGAAGCCGCAGCCTTCCGCCGCCTGCGTCAGCACCTGATGGAAGACCGGACAGATGTGCAGAACATCGACATGATGAACCTTGCAGGCTTTTGCCGAAATTGCCTGAGCCGCTGGTATCAGGAAGCGGCAGCAGAGAAGGGCATCGAAATGTCCAAGGATGACGCACGCGAGACGTTCTACGGCATGACGATGGCGGACTGGAAAGCCAACTATCAGACCGACGCCAGCGCCGCGCAGCAAGATGCGTTCAAGACGTCCTTTGCGGAAAATGTCGGGGACAAGGCGTGACCTACCGCGTCGGTGCCCGGGCCACAGACGCGCCCACCCCAACCGCGTTTTCACCCGATCCGTTCAAACGGGCCAAGGCGCCGGACCCGCTGCAATTCGAGGTCAATCTCGTTGCCGAAGCAGGAACATTGCAACACAAGACGGGTTCCGTGTCCGTCAACATTCCCGGCTTCTCCCCCCTTACGCTCTATTGCGACGAACAACCCCCCGTGGGCGAAGATCAGGCGCCGCCGCCACTGGCCTATTTCTGCGCGGGCATCGGGTTTTGCCTGATGACGCATCTCACTGACATCTACACTGCCCGGAAAATCGAAGTGACATCGCTGAAACTCGAACAGCGGGTGCGCTTTGCCACCAACCTCGGGCACATGCGCGAGCTTGGGCACATGACAGATGGCCGAACGGAGCTGGTGGAAACGCATGTTCTGATCGAAAGCCCGGAACCACACGACAGGATCAAGGCGTTACTGGCCGAAGCCGAAGGGGCATGCATGGCCCATTTCGCCCTGCGCAATCCAATCCCGTGGACAACCCGGCTTGTGCACAACGGCGCGGAAACCGTCAGTCACGCCGGGAACGGCGCGTGACGCGAACGTAAGGCGGAGATGTCCTCCGCCTCGGGCGTCAATCGTTGATATCGCGGTCCCAGATCTTGACCTGGCCGCGGCGCACGCCGATCACGTTGCGCAGGGCAACCGCAGCCACAACCGAAGACACCGCAAACAGCAGCAGCAACGCTGGCAGACCCGCGCCGATCCAACCCAGCGCGCCAAAGCCCAATGCGACGCCGACCACGACGGCCCCAATGGCCATGCCAAGAAAAACAAACGCGGGTACAAAGACCTCGATCATGGCCAGCACAAGTGCGGCAACGATCCAGACCCACCAGATGCTCCACAACGCAGTCATCACGACTTCCTCCCGGTCAGCATGCCAAAGGCCTCGCCAAAGGCGTCCATCGCGCTGGCGGGCAGAACAATGGTCTGTTGACCCGCCCCGGACGCAATGGTTGATACGGCATCGACCTGTTTCAACGCCACCTGATACTGCGCCGCTTCAATGCCGTGGGTGGCAATCGCGTCGGCCACCACTTGCGTGGCATAGGCTTCGGCCTCTGCCTCGACCCGGCGTGCCTTGGCCGCCTGCTCGGCCGCATACAATTCGGCGTCCGCATTCAGTTCCGTGGCACGCTTGCTGCCCTCGGCCTCTGTAACCGCCGCACGACGCGCGCGTTCGGCATTCAGCTGCTGCAACATCGCGTCCCGGGTTGCCTTGTCCAGGTTCACATCCAGGATTTCGGCCCGCGTCACCTCGATCCCCCAGTCATTCACAGCCTCTTCGACCAGATGCTTGATCTGGGCAATCAGTTGCGACCGGTTCGACTGTACCTCGTCCAGTTCCATCTTGCCGATCTCCGCCCGCACGATGCCTGCCACAGTGGTTTGCACGGCCCCGTCCACATCGCGAATACGGTACACCGTCCGCTCGGGTTCGGTCACGCGGTAGAAGATACTGGTTTCCACCTGAACCAGCACGTTGTCAGATGTGATGGCATCCTGGCTTGCGTTCGGCAATTGCCGCTCCAGCACGGACACCTTGTGACGCACCACGTCCAGAAACGGCACGATAAAGTTGATGCCAGGGCCCAGCACGGCGTGCAGACGGCCAAAACGCTCGACCACGAACTTGTCTGCCTGTGGCACGATGCGGACGCCAAGAAACAGGCAGACGATCAGGAACACGGCCCCAAGGATCAGGATCAGGTTCTCACTCAGCAAACTCAGCAGAATTTCTTCAGTCATTTAATTTATCCCTCGATGTTAATGTTGTTCACATTTAAAAATGGGAAGAAAAAGCCTGCTTTTCAAGGGGTAATCGAAAAGCGGGCCTGAATTCCGGTGCTTAGATGGCAGCCTTTCGGCTTTCGTCCAGGTAGATTTCGCGCAAGCGGGGCGCGACACGTCCCGGTGTCCCGTCACCCAGTTTCGCGCCATCAATCTCGACAACCGGCATCACGAAGGTCGAGGCCGACGTGATAAAGGCTTCATCGGCCTCACGCGCCTCATCGATCGTGAAACTGCGCTCTTCCACCTCCATCTGCGCTTCTTGGGCGAAACGCAGCACCGCGGCGCGTGTGATCCCGTGCAGGATGTCGTTCGACGTCTCCCGCGTGATGATCTTGTTGCCCTTCACGATATAGGCGTTGTTGCTGGTACCCTCGGTCACGTATCCGTCCTGGATCATCCAGGCATCGTCAGCGCCTGCTTTCTTGGCCATCATCTTGCCCATCGATGGGTACAGCAGCTGAACGGTCTTGATATCGCGGCGCCCCCAGCGGATATCGTCGATGCTGATGACTTTCATGCCGATCTTGGCGGCGGGATTGTCGGCAAGACCGGGCTTGTTCTGCGTGAACAGGACTATGGTGGGCGGCGTCGTTTCCGGGTCAGGAAAGACAAAGTCGCGATCATCGGGCGCGCCGCGCGTGATCTGGAGATAGATCATCCCCTCCTCGATCCCGTTCAGACGGACCAGCTCGCGGTGCACCTCCAACAGATCATCCTTGGAAATGGGCGACTGCATCTCAAGCTCATCCAGCGACCGCTGCAACCGCACGGCGTGCCCGTCAAAGTCGATCAGCTTGCCATCCAGCACCGATGTCACCTCGTACACGCCGTCGGCCATCAGAAACCCGCGGTCAAAGATCGACACCTTTGCTTCGGTCTCGGGCAGATACTCTCCGTTCACATACACGGTGCGCGTCATGGTTTGGCTCCTTCCGGCGGTCATCGGGACTGGCGATATGTCAGGTATCAGATCCATGCAAGGGGGCGCAGAGCCGCATCGGATCAAGCCGCCCCTCCTGCATCAGGTGTCGCAAAACCTCGGCCACCATCCGCGCGTCACCCAGCGCGTCGTGGCCGCGAGCATCGGGCAGGGTCAGGCCGAAGTGATCCAGCATCGTGTTGCTGCGCAGACTGTGGATCACGTCCAGTGGCACACCGGCCTCCAGAAACAGTTCGGGGGCGTTGCCAAACCGTGTCGCCGGTATGGGCGGCGCAATACCGGCCACATAGCAACTGATGGCCATCAGGTTGAATTCGTCCTTGCCCCAGGCCCATATCCGGTCTTCGCCTGCAAAGGCCGCAAAGCGATCCAGCGCCTCGGCCAACGGCACAGCTTCGCGGGCCAATCGATCATCGGACACCCCGGTCAGCGTTGCGTTCAACGGATGCAGCTGCATCGGTGCACCGTCGCGGCCCATCGGGCGGATCAACACCTCGAACCGCGCCAACGCGTCAAACGGCGGATCCAGCGACAACCGCACCGCTCCGATTTGAAACACGACGGGGTCCGGGTCCAACGGTCCGCACCAAAAGCGCTGTGGCGCACCCGGCGCCGTCGCGAACTCGCAATCGTATATCAGGGCGGTTCGGCTCATCCCCAAAGGGCTTCGGTCGGCGGGTGAACACCCGCATCGTCAAACACCAGGGGCGCCTCACGATCCTCCGCCAGCAAAAGAGGGCCATCCAGATCGGTCACCGCTGCACCTTGCGCCACCAATGTGGCGGGCGCCATCGCCAGTGACGATCCAACCATGCAACCCACCATGATCCCATACCCTTCGGCCATGGCCGCCGCGCGCAAGGCAAGTGCTTCGGTCAAGCCACCGGTTTTGTCTATCTTGATGTTGATCATGTCATACTTGCCCTTCAGCGCGGGCAGACTGGCCCGATCATGGCAGCTTTCATCGGCACAGACCGGTACTGGCCGGTCCATCCCGATCAGGGCATCGTCCTCGCCGGCACGCAGGGGCTGTTCGACCAGCGCCACACCCAACCGAACCAGATGAGGAGCAAGATCGGAATACACCGCCGCTGACCAGCCTTCATTTGCATCCACGATGATCCGGGACCGTGGTGCACCGGCACGCACGGCTTCAAGCCGTGGCATATCGTCCGGCGTGCCCAACTTGATCTTCAGTACGGGGCGATGCGCATTGTGTTCGGCCTGCGCGCGCATCGCATCCGGGGTGTCCAACGACAGGGTATAGGCGGTAATTTCGGGGCCGGGCGCGCTCATCCCGGCCAGCTCCCACACGCGCTTGCCCGCGCGCTTCGCCTCCAGATCCCACAGGGCACAATCAACTGCATTCCGGGCGGCACCGGCGGGCAACACATCGTACAGTTCCGCGCGGGAAAGATCACCGGACAACGCCTCAATCTCGGCCGTTACGGTATCAAGCGTCTCACCATAGCGGGCATAGGGCACGCATTCGCCCCGGCCGCTATGAAGGCCATCGCTGACCCGCACGGTCAGCACATGCGCTTCGGTCCGCGACCCGCGTGAAATGGTGAACACCTGCGCCAGGCGAAACACGTCCCGCGTCACTTCAATGCGCATATGTCCACCTTCCCCGCTTCAAGAAATCCTCCGCCCCGAGGGCCGATCAGCCCGGCACACCACGCTCAGGATGCCAATGCATCCACCAGCACGCCAGCACCAAATCGGAACGGATCAGTGGCCGGAAGGCCCATGCGCTCTTCGATCTCGGCCAAACAGGCCCGCGCCGCATCCTCGTCGAGGGCCTTGGTGTTTACGGACACCCCGGCCACAAAGCAGTCCGGGTTGGCCACACGGGCTATGGGCAACGCGGTATCGCGCAAGGTCTCCAGCGACGGCAGGCCGTAATGCGGCAGTCCGCGCATATGTGTCCGCGTCGGTTCGTGGCACAGAACCAACGCATCCGGCTGCCCGCCATGGATCAGGGCCATGGTCACGCCGGAGTAAGACACGTGAAACAGGCTGCCCTGCCCCTCGATATGATCCCAGTGATCGTCGTCATTGTCCGGCGTCAGGTATTCAACCGCGCCCGCCATGAAATCCGCGATCACCGCATCCAGCGGTACGCCTTTGCCGGTGATCAGGATACCGGTCTGCCCGGTGGCGCGGAAATCCGACTTCATGCCGCGGTCACGCATCTCGGCATCCATGGACATGGCGGTATACATCTTGCCGCAGGAACAATCCGTGCCGATGGCCAGGACACGCTTGCCGCTGCGCTTCTTGCCGTTTGCAATCGGATAGGCCACCGACGGCACCCGAACATCGTGCAACGTGCGGCCATTGACCTTCGCCGCCGCCTGCAGCTCGTCCTCGTTGCGCAAAAGATTGTGCAATCCAGCCGCAAGGTCGTAACCCATCTGCAAGGCCTGAACCAGAACCACCTTCCATTTGTCAGAGATCACACCGCCCCGGTTGGCGACACCGATCACAAGGGTCTTGGCACCCGCGGCCAGCCCCTCTTCCAGCGTCATGTCTGTGACGCCCATATCGGCCCCGCATCCTTCAAGCCGGATTTGCCCCACGGCGTTTTCCGGACGCCAGTCCTTGATCCCCTGCGCAACTTTGGCGGCAAGCTGGTCCGGCGCATCGCCCAGGAACAAAAGATACGGTGTTTGAATCATCTGACATCCCCTTGATCGTCACGCGACATTCTATGGATCGCAGACGCAATCACATCGTGAACCTTATCGAAAAACCATGAAATGCCGAAGAAACGTGCGGGCGATTAGGCAATGACGCAAGATACTTCGAATACGCCCACCAATGCATCGGAAACGTCCTCGCCATGCTGCACCTGCAAAATGACTCTTGCAGCCTCTAACGCAATTTAATACCAGCCAAACTGCCGCAAACGAAATTATCTTACCAAAGGTCGCGCCATGTCTTTCCGCCTTCAACCGACACCTCCCGCACGTCCGAACCGCTGTCAGCTCTTTGGGCCGGGTTCGCGCCCTGCGATCTTCGAAAAGATGGCGGCCTCAGCCGCCGACGTGATCAACCTCGACCTTGAAGACAGCGTGGCCCCTTCTGACAAGGACAGCGCGCGCGCCAACGTCATTGACGCGATAGGCAATGTCGATTGGGGCAAGAAGACGCTCAGCGTGCGCATCAACGGCCTCGATAGTCCGTATTGGTATCGCGACGTGGTCGACCTGCTGGAGCAAGCCAGCGACCGACTGGATCAGATCATGATCCCCAAGGTGGGCAACGCCGCCGACATCTATGCCGTGGATGCGCTTGTCTCATCGATCGAAGCGGCCAAGGGCCGCACAAAACCGATCGCATTCGAGGTGATCATCGAATCCGCCGCAGGTATCGCCCATGTGGAAGACATCGCTGCCGCATCGCCACGCCTCGCGGCAATGTCGCTGGGAGCCGCAGATTTCGCAGCCTCAATGGGCATGGCGACAACAGGCATCGGCGGAACGCAGGAGCATTACTACATGTACCGCGACGGTGAAAAACACTGGTCGGACCCATGGCATTGGGCACAGGCGGCCATTGTTGCGGCCTGCCGCACACATGGGGTCCTGCCCGTTGACGGCCCCTTTGGCGATTTTTCGGATGACGAAGGGTTCAGGGCCCAGGCCCTGCGCTCTGCCACCCTTGGGATGGTTGGCAAATGGGCGATCCACCCAAAACAGGTGGCGCTGGCAAACGACGTGTTCACTCCATCGGACGAGGCCGTGGCCGAAGCGCGCGAAATCCTTGCAGCCATGGAAACCGCAAAGGCCAATGGCGAAGGCGCGACGGTCTACAAGGGGCGACTGGTTGATATTGCGTCGATCAAACAGGCCGAGGTGATCGTCAAGCAATCAGAGATGATCGCCGGGCACTAGGCAGCGGGCGGGACGGCGGGCGGGGCGACTTTGCAACAGCAAGCAGCGCCGAACCGTCCGTTTTAATCCGGCCAGACCTTGCGCCCGTCCACGCCCGTTTCGGCAATCAGACCCAAACGCTTGGCCTCAAAGTAATAGCCGCGCGCATACCACATCACGGCCGCATCCATATCTCCGCCGGACACAAGCCACGCCCCCCGCAAATAGCGGGTGGCATATTTCAGGTTCGTCTCTGCATCCAGAAGGTCATTTGGCTGCCCGCGAAACCCCATGGAACGCGCGGTTGCGGGCAGGATCTGCATCAGGCCGTAATAGGGCCCATTGCGCGCCGCAGGCCGATGGGTGCTTTCCCGAATGACGACCCGCTGAACCAGCGCGACGGGTATCTCGTTCTGGGCGGCGGCAAATTCGATCTGCGCACGCAGGGCAGGCGTTTCGTTGGGATAAAGCGGCACGACCGGCGCGGGCGGCACCTCCGGCTCGGGCGCGGAACAGGCGGCGAGGCAAACCACCACACACATCAGGATCAATCGCATCATGGGGGTGCGATATCGCGACATGGACCGGGACGCCACGCACACAGACGTGATTGGGCAAGACCCCGCGCACATGCTTTCTTGCCGTGCATCACGCCCTGACGGAGACCCCCCATGCGCGCCCTTCTCGCCGCCCTTGCCCTGACCCTGACACCGCTGACGGCATTGGCCGAAATGGCCCCGCGCGAAGGCTGGTCCGTTACACCCACGACAAAGGGCTACGATCAGCTGATCGCGGATGTAAAGTCAGCCGCCAAGGCAAACAAGATGGGCGTCGTGACCCAGGCCGGTCCAACCGGGGCCGCAAAGTCGCGCGGCATCACCATTCCGGGCAATCGGGTCATCGGTCTGTTCAACAATGTCTATGCCGTCAATATCCTGACCCTGTCGACCGCCGCCATGATCGAAGCGCCCGTGCGCGTCTATGTCACCGAAAACGCGGACGACACTGCAACGCTCAGCTACAAATTGCCTTCGACCGTCTTTGCCCCCTATGTCGACGAAGCGGGTCCGGACCTTGCGAAACTGGCGGCTGAACTGGATGAAATCTTTGCCCGGATCGCCGCAGATGCGGCCCAATAAGCGCTAAATTTGAAGCATCTAGCCGGGATCCAATCGGGTCCGTTTCCGCTTCCTTCACCAGTCTGGCCGATACGGGCAGTTGGTAGAAGGGAAGCGCAATGGCGAATGTCGACGCAACTGTATTGCTGGATTTCGTAAGTTCGCTTGCGGTGCTCGGACTGCTGGTGGTGAGCTTCAGCGCACTTGCACCCAGTCTGAAAATCGGTTGGTTCGCCCCGCCGCTGCTCGGGCTTTTCTTTGGCCTTGTCGTGGGGCTGCAAATGTCAATGCCGCTCAGCCCAACGGACGGCGTCATCATCGACATGCGCAATGTGCCAATTGTGCTGGCGGGCGCGTTTCTGGGCCTGCGCGGGTTGCTGACCTGCCTTGCCATTGCGGTCGCATTTCGCCTCGGGATTGGCGGGGTCGGTATGGTTGCGGGCGTCGCGGGTATGCTGATCGCCGGCTGCGTCGGCTATGTCTGGTCAATCACGGCCGCCCGTTTCAGGGGCGGTGACACGCGAAAGCTGCTGATCCTCGGTCTGGGCGTCAATCTGCACATGCTATCGGCCTTTCTTGTGCCCGCCGACATCATGCGTTGGTACTTTACCGAAGCCGCGCCAACCATGTTCGTCCTGAATTGCCTCTGTGTGCCAGCGTTTGGCTGGATGTTGTTGCGCGTGCAATACCAGGTCCTGCAGCAGGCGCACCTGTCCGCAGCGGCCCAGGTCGATCCGATCACACGGCTTTTGTCGCTGGACGCCTTCACGCGCGAGGTGTCGCATTTTCACGCGGCGGATGACGCGCACCGCATCGCCGCCGTGGCCGCCATTACCCTCAAAAACGCCAGCTGGCTGAAAAAGACATGGGGCGACGACGCCCACGACAAGGCACTTGGTGCGCTGCGCATTCGGTTGGCCGCGTTGTTCAATGATCAGCGCCCGCTGGGCATTGACCCAAGTTCACGCATACTGGTTCCCATCGCGGCACGCGAGGTGCAGGACCTGCGCCCCTTGCGGAAGGCGCTCCGGCGCTTGGCGTCGGAAACACCGCTCTCACTTGATGACGATATCAATGTACCTTTGGCCGTGCTTGTCGAAAGCTTCAATATTCGGTCTCCCAGCCGTCCCGATCTGACAGCTCTGGATATTCGCCAGTCAATCTCGGCCCGCCGCCACACCAGTGACAGCGCTGGCACCGTGCATGACCGCGCAAGTCACACCGCCGACCCAAGCCTTCCCAATGGCATATGCAGCCAGACGTTTCGCAGGCTTTTCGACGAGACTGACACCAAGATGCGGCGCGTGATCCGTCAGGGCTGACGCTAGGCCCGCTCGTCCTTGGGTGAACCGATCACGACATAGGTCGTGATGCTGTTCACCTGCGGCAAGGCCCCCAGCATATCGGTATGAAACGCCTTGTAGCTGGGCAAGTCAGCGCATTCGATGCGCAGCAGATACTCGATCGTTCCGGTGATGTTGTGGCATTCACGAACCTCGGGCGCCCGCGCAATGGCGCGCTCGAACGCCTCCTGGCTGGCTTTCGTGTGATCATTCAATCCGACACCGATATAGGCGACAAAACCGGTGCCCAGCTTGGTTCGGTCCAGAACCGCGCGATATCCGGTGATCACACCTGACCGTTCCAGCTCCTGCACCCGGCGCAGACATGCGGACGGGGACAGGCCAACCCGATCCGCAAGTTCGATATTGCTGATACGCCCGTTGTCCGACAGCGCTTGCAATATCTGTTCGGTTTTCTGATCCAACTTCACCATGAATTGCAAAAATACCGCAAAGCTGCCGGTCTTTGCAACCATCGGGCCATAGACACACGTCATACGTTGCGCATGACCTATGAACTATTGACCGCATTGATGGCCTTCGCCTTCGTCAGCTCGATCACACCTGGCCCCAACAACCTGATGCTCATGGCGTCCGGGGCCAATTTCGGCTTCCGCCGGACCATCCCGCATATGCTGGGCGTCGGTCTCGGCTTTGTGGTCATGGTCTTGCTGGTGGGCGCCGGGCTTGTGCAGGTTTTTGACGCCTATCCGGTCAGTCACTTGATCCTGAAGGTCGGCTCCGTCGCCTATCTTCTGTTCCTGGCCTGGAAGATCGCGACCGCCGCACCGATCAGCGACGCAGAGCGCGCAGGGCATCCCATGACATTCCTGCAAGCCGCCGCGTTCCAATGGGTGAACCCCAAGGCGTGGACGATGGCCCTGACAGCGGTCACGGTGTACACCCCGGACACCACGTTCGCGGCCATCGCGCTTGTTGGCTGCGTGTTTGGCGCGATCAACCTGCCCGCGGTCAGTTCGTGGACCTTGCTTGGCCAGCAGATGGCGCGCGTCCTCACGAACCGGTGGCGCCTGACGCTGTTCAACTGGACAATGGCGGTACTTCTGGTGGCCTCCCTCTACCCGGTTCTCTTTCCCTGACGTTGCAAAAGGTGCATCCTGCGGCCATATAGCGGCAAATCGCATCGGGGACGCAGGCGTGACGCAATATCTGGAATTCGAAAAACCCTTGGCCGAGATCGAGGGCAAGGCGGAAGAGCTGCGCGCACTGGCGCGGCAAAGCGAGGATATGGATGTCACAGACCAGGCCACGGCGCTTGACGCCAAAGCCGCCCAGATGCTTGAGGACCTGTATGCAGACCTGACGCCTTGGCGGAAATGCCAGGTGGCGCGGCATCCTGACCGGCCCCATTGCATCGACTACGTAAAGACCCTGTTTTCTGAATATACCCCGCTGGCGGGCGACAGGAACTTTGCCGACGATCACGCCGTGATGGGCGGGCTCGCCCGGTTTGGTGACCGTCCTGTCATGGTGATCGGGCACGAAAAGGGGAACGACACCAAGTCCCGGATCGAACGGAACTTTGGCATGGCGCGGCCCGAAGGGTACCGCAAGGCGATCCGCCTGATGGATATGGCCGACCGCTTTGGCCTGCCGGTCATCACATTGGTCGACACGCCCGGCGCATATCCCGGCAAAGGCGCCGAGGAACGGGGCCAGTCCGAAGCCATCGCGCGATCAACCGAAAAGTGTTTGCAAATCGGCGTGCCGCTTGTGTCTGTCGTCATTGGCGAAGGCGGATCCGGCGGCGCTGTGGCCTTTGCCACGGCCAACCGCGTCGCGATGCTGGAACATTCGGTCTATTCGGTCATCAGCCCCGAAGGCTGCGCGTCTATCCTGTGGAAAGATGCCGAAAAGATGCGCGAAGCGGCCGAAGCGCTGCGGTTGACGGCACAGGACCTCAAGCAGCTTGGCGTGACCGACCGGATCATCCCCGAACGGATCGGGGGCGCACACCGCCACGGCGATGCCACCATCGCCGCTGTCGGCAAGGCGATCGAGGCGATGCTGTCCGAACTGGATGACAGGTCAGCCGCTGATCTGGTCGCGGACCGGCGCCGCAAGTTTCTGGGGCTGGGCAGCACCGGGCTTGCGGCCTGATTACCCCGCACGGGCCGTGTCTTGCTCCATCGCCACGATGCGGCCGGGCAGGTCGATCTGAACGGATGCACCGGCGCGATCAGGGTTGGACCCGATTTCAACCGTCCCCCCGCGCGCCCTGACCAGCCTGCGCACCGCCGACAGCCCAAAGCCACGGCGCGACGGATTGGGGGCAGGCCCGGCACCGCCATCCGCACCAAACCCCTTGCCATCATCGGTGACACAGATGCGCAGGCGTTGGGCGTTCACTTGGGACAGGCTCACTTTCACCCGCACGGTTTTCGTGCCCGCATGTTTGAAGGCATTGTCGATCAGGTTGCGCAATATGATATGCAGGGCCGTCACGTCGGCATTCAGGACCGCGCGCGGATAGGACACGGAATGGGTCCGAACCGGATCAAGCAGCACCAGCACGTCGTCACACAGGGTGCCCAGATCGAACTCCGCCATGATGCTGGGCGCGCTCTTGGCCATGACCTGCGCCATCGTTTCCGAGATCACCGCCAGCGACTTGTCGGCAAGACTGTCGATCATATCGATCAACTCCAGCTTTCCATCACCGTGATCCACAAAATCGCGGCGCATCAGATAGGCCAGCGACTTCATGTTGCCAATCGGGCTGCGCAGGTCATGGGCGGCCAGACACACCATCTCCTCAACCTCGGATGCGGCGGCGGCGGTCATGGCGTCCTGCAATGACAGCGCCCGTTCCGCCGATATGTCGTGCGACGTGCCAACCATACGCAGCAACCGGCCCGATGCATCATGCGCTGCCACAAGCGAGGTGCGGAACCACACCTTGTCGTCATTCAGGGGCAGCGCAATCTCATACGCGCTCGAGCGGCCGGACTGCCACACCTTGAATTGCTGACGAAACACCGAATACGCGGCGCGACCGGTGAATATCTCATGCGCCGCCTTGCCCACGATGTCCGACAGGTCCTTGCCCAACCTGTCCCGGCCCACCTTGTTCAGAAAATCGTACACCGGACGATCCCGCTCATCCGCGACCAGCACGAAAACAGGTGCATCCACCAAATCGTAAATCGAATAGTCCAACCGTTGCACCCTGCCTCCATTGAGTGTGCGGCCGGTCTATCAGGTGGGCGCTACCAAACGCTTAAGCTCAACTGGCAAGCATGCGCAGGCCCTGGGTTACATCCGACCGGACGGCCAGACGCAGGCTGGGTTCATCGCCCGCGCGCAGGGCCGCGATGATCAGACGGTGGTACTGGGGCGGTTCCGTCCGGCGCAACCGGCCATACAGCGCCCGCATGGTCGGGCCCATCTGCAGCCAGACGGTTTCTGCCATGGCCAGCATCGCAGGGGCCTGGGCGCGCAGGTACAGGGTACGATGAAACTCCAGGTTCGTGCGGATATAGCTGACGGCGTCCCGGTGGGCGACCGCCTCGGCCACCGCACTGTTGATCGTTTGCAACCGCTCGATCAACGCAAGATGCGCACGTGGCAGGGCGCGTGTGGCCAACTCGACCTCGATCAGGGCGCGCAAGGCGGCCAGTTCCTCGATCCGTTCATTGGACAATTCCGGCGTCGACACACGCCCCGACTGCGACAGGGTCAACGCCCCCTCGGCCACCAATCGGCGTACCGCCTCGCGGGCGGGTGTCATGGATACATCATATTGCTTGCCGATGCCGCGCAGGGTCAACGCCTGTCCGGGGGCGATGTCGCCATGCATGATGCGGGTGCGCAATCGGCGATACACGCGGTCATGCGCAGCCGAGGCGGTGTCGCGGACGCGGGGAACCTGGGTCATGCCCTTTTGTGATCACACGCCGGTCGCGCGGTCAATCACCAAAGCGATAGCGGTGCAACACGTTGCCTTCGGTGCGCAACCAGCGGCGTTGAGGGTCATAGGGGCCGTGAATGCGGGTCACTTCCGCCCAAAATGCGGGTGAATGGTTCATCTGGGCAAGATGCGCGACCTCATGGGCGGCCACGTAGTGCAGAACCTCGGGCGGGGCCAGGATCAGGCGCCACGAGAACATCAGCCGCCCGGCAGACGAACACGACCCCCACCGGGACCGGGTGTCGCGCAAGGCCAACCCGGCATAGTTGCGACCCAGGCGCGCGGCATATTGGTCGCAGGCGGACGCCAGCACATCGCGGGCACGGGCCTTCAAGAACCCCTGAACCCGGCGGGGCACGGCATCTGCAGCACCAGGTACGGCCAGGCGGTCGCCTTGCACCTGCACGGCGCGCCCTGCGCCGGGCACGATTTCGCGGTCCCGCCCTTCGACAGGCAGGCGCACACCAAGGCGCACCGCGACATCCTCGACCCGCGCCGCCAGATGCTTGCGGATCCACGGCTCCTTTTCACGGGCAAAGGCGATGGCCTCACGCTCGGGCACATGCTGGGGCAGCGTCAGCGTCACGCGCCCGTCCAGCGAGGAAATGCGCAAAGTGATCCGCCGCGCCCGCGCCGAACGGCGCAAGGTCAGCACGATGTCCGGAGGGCCTTGAAGTACCCGCTGTGCCATCCCATCTCCCACGCTCAGGGCCCTGCCCTGCCATAAGGCTTTGACTCCGTCCCGGCCTTATGGCACTTGCCCAGAATCGCCGCAACACGAGGCTTGCCCGGGCGCGCACACGCAGCGCCGGACACGGGCTACGCGCAGACAAGAGGATGACATATGCCAAAGGAAGAATGGGGCACCAAACGGCTGTGTCCGACAACCGGGAAACGGTTCTACGACATGAACCGCAACCCGATCGTCAGCCCCTACACGGGTGACGTGGTCGAGGTCGACAGCTCCAAGACCCGCATGATCGCAGCGGATGCCGAAGATGCCGTGACGGCCAAGGCCAAAGCCAAGACAACCGCGGACGACGACGATCAGGTGCTGGAAGACGACGACGTCGAAGTCGAGCTGGATGACGATCTGCTGGACGACGATGACGACGAAGAAGACAACGTCTCGCTTGACGAATTGGCCGACGTCGCAGTCGAAGACGACGAGTCATAAAACGCCTGGCAGGCGGGGTCTTTTTCGCTTGATCCCGCCAGTCAAAGCGCCTAATCAGCGGCGCACGGCCAAGGACGGCCACCAAGGATGGGGCATTAGCTCAGCTGGGAGAGCGCCTGCATGGCATGCAGGAGGTCAGCGGTTCGATCCCGCTATGCTCCACCATCCCCCCCTGCACCGCACATCTGCACCGGGCACGCCCACGCGTCCAGACAGGCGCTGACTGACGCGCACCGGCTCCGCCGCTACGC